>JAGLQT010000250.1 GCA_023136715.1 Gammaproteobacteria bacterium
TTGGTTCAACCATGTATAAATCGACTAATCAGTCACTTTCTATGGCAATGCGTCAGGATGAGCATCTGGTTGAGCTGAAGTTGGGTGTGCAGGATATCCCCTATCAGGGCTGGTCTAACCAGCGCATGGATATGACCGGCAATGACAGTAAGCAGGCCAATCTACGTTATGAAGGACAATATGACTGGGGCTTCCTGGAAGCACGCGTCTATCATGAAAACACCCGACATAAGATGCAATTTTTTGATGACAAACTTTTCTGGTACGGTTCCAGTACTGGAATGCCAACTGCTGATGGAGAACCTTGTACCCCTAGTGGCGGTATGATGGGCTGTGCCGCGGGCATGCCCATGGACACTGAGGGAGTAAATGATGGTGTTGTCGTCAAGGCAGATATCGACCTGTCAGCAGATGACCTGCTCAGAGTGGGTATCGAGACCCAACAATACCGACTGGATGACTGGTGGGATCCGTCCGGTAAAGGGATGTGGCCAAATACATTTTGGAATATCAACAACGGTGAGCGAGATCGCCTGGCTCTCTTCGGTGAATGGGAATCGCAATGGAGTTCACAATGGTTAACGCTGTTCGGTGTACGTGGTGAACAGGTGAGCATGAATACGGGTGAAGTGCAGGGCTATAACACCACATCGGCGGACTACCTGGCTGAGTCCACCGCCTTCAATGCGGCTGATCGCAAGAAAACCGATAATAATATCGACCTGACCGCGTTGGCGCGCTACACACCGGAAGACACTCGCACTATTGAATTTGGCTATGCCAGAAAAACGCGTTCGCCTAATCTCTATGAGCGTTACACCTGGTCTACGGGTGGCATGGCCATGCGTATGATCAACTGGGCTGGTGATGGCAATGGTTATGTTGGTAACCTTAATCTAGAGCCCGAGGTCGCTCATACCGTTAGTGCAACCTTAGACTGGCACGATGCTGCGCAGGAAAAGACAGGGCTTAAGGTGACACCTTATTACACCTACGTTGATGACTACATTGATGTTATCCGTTGTACCTCAACAGTTAACATGAACTGTGGTCTGGCGAATCAGACAGCAACGGATGCTTTTGTTTATCTTCAGTTCGATAATCAGACTGCCAGTCTTCGTGGTGTTGATATCTCGGGTCATTACCCTCTATCGGATAATACCGAGTACGGTAGCTTCAGTGCGACAGGCTTAGTGAATTACGTCCGTGGCAAGAATGAGGATACCGGCGATAACCTTTATAACATCATGCCATTGAATGCAAAACTGGCGGTTGTGCAGCGTGTGGATAGCTGGGCCAATACCGTTGAGCTTGAACTGGTTGATGAAAAAACAGATGTTTCACAGATGAGAAACGAGACTCAGACAAGTGGCTACGGCTTGCTTCACTTACGCAGCAGCTACGAATGGAAACAGGTAAGTTTCAACATGGGTGTCGAGAACCTCCTCGATAGATTCTATAACGATCCTTTGGGTGGTGTTTATATGGGCCAGGGAAAAACCATGTCTGGAACTGATGTTCCCTGGGGAGTTCCTGTTCCAGGTTTGGGGCGTTCAATATACGTCGGAGCGAATCTCAAATTCTAGCGACCAAAATGGGGTCGGTTTGAACCGACCCCATTTTTAATAGATACTTTTAATCAGTGATTAAGGGAGACATAAATGGAGTACACTCAGAAAGTTCGTCAACACTTCAAACTCGACTAGAGATACTGCTGGTTGATTGAAATCAATATGCCAATGCTATATAGCTTTAATGTGCTGGGTAATTGATTTAAGTATCAGATTCCGTCAATATAAGCGAACACTGTCGCGACAACTATTCCCCCTCAAGAGGTTGTGTTATGCCCTACTCCCCAGAACAAATTCAAGAATTAGATATTCTTATTCGCTATAACCTGGAAAGCTCTCAACAGGGTATTAAAGTGCATGGATCTGCCAACCCCGACACCATTGAAGCGGTTAAGCGCCTGCACGAAAAAGGCATGCTTACGGCAATGGATGGCGGTTATTTAACCGACCTGGGTCGTACAGCAGCTGAACATGCACAAACCCTGCTATTGATGCTGGCGCCTTGCAGTGAGGCAAGTTGATCCAGATTAAAACCACGTACTTATTGTCTTGAGAATTAAACGAAAATTCTGATAATAGTGGTATACCTGATTCGCACGGAGGTGCAAGATCATGGATACAAGCCAAAAATTACAGCAAACCATTAATGACATGGTTGATGACCGTCGCGGCATTCTCGCGGCAGACGAAAGCGCTCCTACCATTGAGAAACGATTCGCCGCTATCGACCTCAAATCCACCGAAGAAAATCGACGCGCCTATCGCTCGCTACTGCTTGAAACACCCGGACTGGGGGATTTCATCAGTGGCGTTATTCTATTCGAGGAAACTCTCGGCCAGAAGAATGAAGCAAATACACTGCTGCCGGAAGTCGCGTGGAACCAGAAAATCGTGCCGGGTATCAAAGTTGATAAAGGCACTGAAGCACTGCCAGGTGCACCCGGTGATCTCATCACCAAAGGCCTGGATGGTCTCTCTGGCCGTTTAATCACTTATATTGAACAGGGTGCACGTTTTGCCAAGTGGCGAGAGGTCTACCCCATTACCGCCACCAATCCAACTTCACTCGGCTTGTTCGCCAATGCCGAGAGGCTGGCGCACTATGCACTCACCTGTCAGGAGCTGGGCGTAGTGCCGATTGTCGAACCTGAGGTGCTGATGGATGGCGATCACGATATAGACCGTTGTGAAGAAGTCACCGAACAGGTTTTGCATGCGG
>JAGLQT010000251.1 GCA_023136715.1 Gammaproteobacteria bacterium
GGCGCTTTTAAAGATGACTCTTTGAAATCAACTCTAAACGTTCCTGAAGACGAATATCCCCTGGGCATAATGCCAATAGGGAGAATATAGTGACGAAGGATGGGCAAAGGCATAGCCGTGCCCATCAATGGTATCTACGTCTACTAACGGACACTAATCCAGCATAGGCCCCAATACAAAATCAACGGCTTCAAAACCTCTTTCTTCCAGCAAATCCTGAATATCCTCCCAGGTATATTCTGAGTCTTCTTCTACTTTTGCAATTAAGCCGGTGACGTAACGGTAAGCTTCACGTTCTTCGAGATCATCGGGTATTTGTATCAGGCGTATACCTTCATGCTTACTCGCAGGTAGTATCATTAGGTCGTTACTCATTCAATTCTCCATATTCTTTCGTGTTTACGTGAGATGCTAATGTACCTTTATTTCTGTGTGTACTTTTACCCTACTTTTATCATTCTAGCTACAGCTCTTCGCATGTAGGTTCGATTAGCATCGCTTAATCGGGGGCATGTTCCAGATTCTTTTTATTCGCAATTAAGGGCGTATAATTAGTATTCAGACTGCATCACAAACCGCCTCAGGATGGCTGCTGCATGAATTCAAGAATACCTTTATCGTCCCTGCTACTACTGGCATTGTTAACCAGTAATCTGGCAATGGCGGCTGCGCCAGCCCGAGCTCAAGCCCCAACAATACTGCAGAATCTCAATACTCCAGTTGGCCTGCGCGCGCTCGCATCATTTTCTGGCCCTGATCATATTGGTAAAGATGGTCCGATGGCTAAGGTGGGTCTTGATCTGGCTTTGCTGTATCAGGAACACCGTGATTTTATGATGCAGGGGGGACAGGGCGTATTAAACCGGCCTTTCAAGACTTCCTTGCCGCTAGCGCGCATTAAAAACGATAAAGTTGTTATCGATACAGCAGCTGTTGATAACGTAAAAATGCTGGTGAATGAATTAACTGTTCTGGGCATGGTAAACATTTCAACTTATGGAAAAATGGTATCAGGATATTTACCTATCTCCTCACTTGAGCAAGCCGCGAAAATACAGCAGTTAAATTTTGCACGACCCGCTTATGCCAGGGTCATGACAGGATCGGTTACCAGTCAGGGTGATGCGGCCATGTTATCTGATGTTGCTCGCACAACTCAAAGTGTTGATGGCAGCGGTCTCGTTATAGGAACTCTATCTGATAGCTATGATTGTCAGGGAGGTGCTGTTGCCGATGTTGCCAGCAATGATTTACCAACAGGCGTTATCGTACTTGGAGAAGAAACCGGCTGTGGTTCGGGTACTGATGAAGGCCGGGCAATGATGCAGATTATTCACGATGTCGCACCGGGGGCAAGCCAGGCATTTCATACGGCTTTTGACGGTGAAGCATCCTTTGCGAACGGCATTGTTGATCTGGCAACCGTGGCTGGTGCTGACATTGTGAATGACGATGTTATCTATTTTGCAGAACCCATGTTTCAGGATGGCATCATCGCCCAGGCTGTTGACACGGTTAAAGCAATGGGCGTGCCTTATTTTTCTGCGGCTGGCAACTCGGCTGATGACTCTTACGAAAACGTTTATAGAAGCTCAGGCGTATCAGGTCGCCTTGCTGGAAGTGTGCGTCATGATTTCGATTCAGGCGCAAACACTGACACATTAATGCAAGTCAGTATTCCGGGTAACACCCAGGTTATTTTCGTTTTACAGTGGGACGATCCTTTCTTTTCTGTCAGCGGTGCGCCGGGTGCTGATACCGATATGGACATGATTCTATACTCATCAAGTGGTCAGGCTCAGGCGGGTGGTATAGCTAGCAATATTGGCGGCGATGCCGTAGAAATTTTTTCCTTCACCACCAAGGGCGGCCCAACAAAAAACTATCAATTGGCCATTGATCACAATTCAGGACCAGTACCCGGCAGAGTCAAGTTTGTTTATTTTGGTAACATGACCATCAATGAATTTGCGACCAATAGCGCCACCAGTTATGGCCACCCCATTGCTGCTGGTGGACAGGCGGTAGGTGCAGCGCGTTATAGTCAAACTCCGGAATATGGAGTAACACCTCCACTACTCGAATCTTTTTCATCGAAAGGCGGCACGCCAATACTGTTTGATACATCCGGCAACCCAGTCAACGTGGTGCGACAGAAACCTGATTTTGTAGCGCCCAATGGCGGTGATAATACTTTCTTTGGCTCAGATTACGAAGGTAATGGCTGGCCAAACTTTTTTGGTACTTCTGCCGCTACGCCTCATGCTGCCGGCATGGCAGCATTAATCAAACAGTTTGATAGTACTTTAACACCCGATGATGTTTACAACACGATGCAAACTACTGCCATCGATATGGGTGCCGCCGGTTTTGATTTCAATAGTGGTTATGGTTTAGTGCAGGCAACATTTGCACTTGCATCACTGGATGATGATAACGATGGCATACCTGATACTCAGGATAACTGTCCAAATAATGCCAATACAACTCAGGATGATAATGACAGTGATGGCATTGGTGATGCCTGTGACCCTGATGATGACAATGACGGTTTAAATGATGTTGATGAAACCACTTATGGTACAGACCCGTTTGTTGTAGACACTGATGGCGATACCTTATCAGACGGTGATGAAGTTAACTTTCATGGCACTGATCCAACAGTCATTGATACTGATAGCGATGGTTTTGATGACAATGTCGAAATCGATGCTGGCAGTAATCCCAAAGATGACATGTCGATTCCAGGTATATCTTCTGGTGATATCAATGGCGATGGTGTAGTCGATAGCATTGATGTATTGCTGTCTATAAGAATTGCATTGGGAGAATTGACGCCTGACACCAACCAGTTGCTGCGTGGCGACATTGCTCCACTTATTAGTGAAGTGCCCGTACCTGATGGCATTATTAATGCGGCTGATTTATTAATAATACAAAGAATGGCACTGGGCTTGTAGCAGATTTTAAGTTAACAGGACCAACATCCCAATCAATGGGGTCACAATTAATGGGATCAGACTCGATTTATATCGAACATTGCACTGCATTAAATAATGAACTAACAATAATTAAAAGAGGCCGCACCTTTGTTTGTGAAATCACTTCCACAAGATATCACTGACTTACCGGGTAAGGCAGATAGTTATCAGCTAACTAGCGCACTGTTTATAAAACTACTGGCGCTCATTTATTTCGCTGCATTTTTATCACTCAGTGGGCAAATTACCGGACTGGTTGGCGCTAACGGCATATTGCCATTTACGGAGTTGCTTGATTATTCTTTCCAGAAAAATGGCATGCAGGCCTGGCTGTATAAGCCAACACTTTTCTGGTTCGATAGCAGTAACTTCGCTTTAGAATGTGCGGCCTTACTCGGTTGCGCTGTTTCACTATTGTTACTTTCCGGTTTTAAACCACTGTGGTCGCTTATCGTTTTATTTGTTCTGTATTTGTCGCTGTACCATGCGGGGCAAACATTCCTCACCTTTCAGTGGGATACTTTATTACTGGAAGCTGGATTTCTGTCAATTTTTCTAACTCGTGGACCAGGCCCACTGTTGCTGTTCATGTTTCACTGGTTGTTATTTCGCTTGCGCTTTATGTCGGGCATTTCAAAACTTGCCAGTGGTGATCCGAGCTGGTCGAATTTAACAACACTGAATTATTATTTTGAAACACAACCATTACCGCATATAGGCGCGTGGTATTTCCATCAGTTACCAGAATGGATTCTGCAGGGCGGCACGTTACTGGTGTTCTTCACTGAATTAATCGTGCCTTTCTTTATTTTCCTGCCTCGAAAATTTCGTCTGTTTGCCGCTGCGACCACCATTATTATGCAGTTGCTCATCATTGCCACCAGCAACCACAACTGGATAAACCTTCTCACTATTTTGCTATGCCTGTTTTTACTGGATGACGCGATTCTGCAAAAGATACTACCCCGGTGGCTACAACCTTTTATATCCGTGGCTAACAGTGCTAATACAAAACCTGGTACGCCTAAGTGTAATTTAGTCCTGTTTATTTTTTCATTACTTATTCTGCTTAGCAGTGCTTCAGTATTTACCGGTATGGTTGCCACAAAAAATATTCTTGAGCCACTGGTAAAGCCAACGGCACTGGTTCGAGCATGGGGTTTAGGCCATATCTTTCATGTTTTCCCTACTATGCAAACCGAACGTCACGAATTACAAATTGAAGGTTCGTACGATGGAAGTGAATGGAAAAGTTATGGTTTTAAATACAAGCCGGGATCACTTTATCGCAAGCCCGAATTTATCGTACCGCACCAGCCAAGGCTGGACTGGATGATCTGGTTTGTGCCACCCAAACATCCCGGGATGATGTACTGGTTCGATAAATTTCTTTTCCGTTTAAAACAGGG
>JAGLQT010000252.1 GCA_023136715.1 Gammaproteobacteria bacterium
GAAGCACAAATGCACGGTGGTGGTCATGAGCGTGGTATGCGTTCTGGCACATTGGCTACGCATCAAATCGTCGGCATGGGTGAAGCCTTCCGTATCGCCAATGAAGAAATGGCGACGGAGAACGAGCGTTTAATTACCTTGAGAAACCAGTTGTGGGATGGCCTCAAGGACATGGAAGAAGTTTATATTAATGGTGATTTTGAGCAACGTGTTGCCGGTAATCTGAATATCAGTTTTAACTATGTTGAAGGCGAAAGCCTGTTGATGGCACTGAAAGATCTGGCTATTTCCAGTGGTAGTGCCTGTACTTCAGCTAGTTTAGAGCCTAGTTATGTATTGAGAGCGCTGGGTCGTAATGATGAGTTAGCGCATAGCTCGATTCGTTTTAGCATGGGTCGATATACTACCAGTAAAGATATTGAAACGACGATTGCGCATGTTCGTTCTGCGGTTGAAAAATTGAGAGATTTATCGCCACTGTGGGATATGTATAAAGATGGTATCGATATCGATAGCATTGAATGGGCAGCGCACTAATTATTTTAGTGCTTGTCGAAAAGTATATAGATTGAAAAATGTGAGGTAAGAGATATGGCATACGGTGAAAAAGTTCTGGATCACTACGAGAATCCACGTAACGTAGGTAAGTTTGATCAAAACGAAGACAATATCGGAACTGGTATGGTCGGTGCACCCGCCTGTGGTGATGTCATGCGCTTGCAAATCAAAGTTAATGATGAAGGTGTGATCGAAGATGCCGTCTTTAAAACATATGGCTGTGGCAGCGCGATTGCTTCCAGTTCATTGTTGACTGAATGGGTTAAAGGTAAAACCCTGGACGAAGCGAAAGCGATTAAAAATACAGAGCTGGCTGAAGAGCTGGCTTTGCCTCCGGTTAAAATCCATTGCTCAGTTTTGGCTGAAGATGCGATTAATGCCGCGGTAGAAGATTATAAAAAGAAAAACGCGTAATTTTTTAATAAAAGTTAACCTTTGGAATTGCTTGTATGGCCATTACATTAACTGAACCTGCGGCTGAACGCGTTAAGAGTTTTCTTGAAAACCGCGGCAAGGGAATAGGTTTGCGTCTGGGCGTAAAAACCATGGGCTGTTCAGGCATGGGTTATGTGATCGAGTTTGTCGATGAGATCAGCGCCGATGATGAAGTGTTTGAGGATAATGGCGTCAAAGTGATTGTCGATAAGAAAAGCCTTGTTTACCTTGATGGTACCGAAGTGGATTTCGCCAGAGAAGGTTTGAATGAAGGTTTTAAGTTCAACAACCCCAAAGAGAAGGATGCATGCGGCTGTGGTGAAAGCTTCACTGTTTAATTTTAGTTATTTTCAAACTTGCCTGACTTTATAGTCACAGCGCTATGACTACCGATATTCTTACCCAAAACTTCTTTGAGATTTTTGATGTACCTGTCTCATTTGAAGTTGATCTTGAACTGGTTCAACAGCGCTACAGGGAATTACAGAAGGCGGTGCATCCTGACAAGTTTGTTAATGCTTCTGATCAGGAAAAACGTATCTCTATGCAGCAAACTTCGTGGATCAACGAAGCGTCTAATACCTTGCGGCAGCCGATTGATCGAGCGATATATCTGTTAAAGTTAAAAGGCATCGATCTTAATCTGGAAAATGAAACAACCATGGATGCCATGTTTCTGATGGAGCAGATGGAAATGCGCGAAGGCTTGTCTGAAATTCGCTCAAAAGACGATCCTTTGGCCGAGCTTGATCGACTGTATGCTCAGCTAAAAAATGATATGAAAGGTATGATGGAAAATTTTTCGCTTGCGTATAAAAATGAAAATATTGACGATGCCAAGGAATGGATAAGAAAAATGCAGTTCATGCAGAAAGCCCAAAAAGAAGTAGATGAGCTGACGGCAAAAATTGAAGACGAATTATTTTAATCATGGCTTTATTACAAATTTCAGAACCCGGACAGACTACAGCGCCACACCAGCATCGACTTGCCGTGGGTATCGATTTAGGTACTACTAACTCTCTGGTTGCCACGGTACGAAGTGGTGAAGCACAAACATTGCCCGACGATAATGGTCATCATCTGTTGCCTTCAGTAGTGCGTTATGCTGAACAGGGTATTGAAGTTGGTAATGCCGCGGTAGAACATGCGGTGATCGATCCTTCCAATACCATCGTTTCTGTAAAGCGTTTGATGGGTCGTGCTGCTACAGATTTAAAAAGTCTGGGTGAAAGT
>JAGLQT010000253.1 GCA_023136715.1 Gammaproteobacteria bacterium
AAGCTAGCGTCATTCTGTATACCGCGATCACCCAGGCTACCAATGTAACGATTTTTATTTTCATCGTCATGCCATGCGGCACCCGCTGTTAAAAAACCATCGAACTGAATCGCTGATACTGAAGAAGTTGCCAATGTAGCTGCCATTGCAGTGGCAAGAATACTGAGTTTTTTACGCATGCTTATCTCCCATTCCTGTAAATTTTTTATTATTTTTACATGTTATTGTTTAGAAGGTAGCCTAAAAACAATATTTGGCAAGTAATTAGGGCGGATTGTTTAAAACCAGGAGAAGAAAATACCCTAAGAGATTGATTTACAAAAATAATAGCTATTGTTTATCACGCTTGTTTCTACGTTTTTTATCTTTACGCTTGATAAACTGAACCATCCTGCGACGCTTAAACTGCTGGCGAGCACTCAGGACATTCTTCTTACCTTCAAAGGGATTATCGCCACTTTTAAACTCGACTTTTACAGGTGTTCCGACGATTTTTAGCGATTTAATAAAGAAACTGGACAAATAACGCTTATAGGACGCGGGTAACAGCTCTGTTTGATTACCATGAATCACAACTCGAGGAGGATTCATACCGCCTTGATGCGCATAGCGTAATTTTATTCTACGACCACCCACTAAAGGTGGTGGATGCTTATCTACGGCCTTTTCGAGAAGACGCGTTAATTCTGGCGTTGAAACCTTGCGCACCGCCGATGAGTAGGCACGACCAATAGCATCATAAAGCAAACCGACATTAGAACCATGAAGCGCCGAGATAAAAAACATTTCAGCGAATTCGGTGAACCCCAGTTGCTTCTCAATATCCTTTTTAATATTGTCTCTCTGGTATTCATCCAGGCCATCCCATTTATTGAAAACCATCACCAAAGCACGACCGGCTTCTAAAATATAACCCAGCAAATGAAGGTCCTGGTCAGCAACTTCTCTTTGCGCATCAACCATCATCACGACGACATTACTTTCATCAATAGCTTGCATGGATTTAATAACGCTGAATTTTTCAACCGCCTCTTTCACAGAACGGCGACGGCGAACACCTGCGGTATCTATCAAGGTATAGCGTTGGCCTTCACGCTCAAAAGGAATGAAAATACTATCGCGTGTGGTACCTGGCATATCGAACACAACCACACGTTCTTCGCCAAGAACACGGTTAACCAGGGTTGATTTACCAACATTAGGCCTGCCCACAAAAGCAACTTTAATGCCTTGCTCGGACTCATGCGGCAACTCGTCAGTCTCTTCAACTTCAAAGTCTCTCAAAGCCACAATCAATAACTCATGTATACCACGATTTTGCGCTGCAGCTATGACCACAGGATTACCAAAACCAAGTGCATAAAACTCACTGCTGACGGTTCGCTCATCTAGACCATCACATTTATTGACCACCAGCGTGATTTGCTTGCCGGTTCGACGTAATCGTTCAGAAATTACTTCATCAGCCGAAGTTAAACCATCACGCGCATCCACCAGAAATAAAATCGCATTAGATTCTTCAATCGCCAACAAAGTCTGCTTGGCCATATGCTCATCAAGTTCCTCGCTTTCACCACTCAGACCG
The DNA here is from genome assembly GCA_023136715.1 of Gammaproteobacteria bacterium. GTDB lineage: Bacteria > Pseudomonadota > Gammaproteobacteria > SZUA-229 > SZUA-229 > LH-M37. The sequence continues at coordinate 1,586 of JAGLQT010000253.1, forward strand.
CCTGTATCAATAACGACAAATTCTTTTGATTCATATGAACCATGACCGTATTTTCGATCACGAGTTAAACCGGGGAAGTCGGCGACCAGGGCATCACGACTTTTAGTCAGAACATTAAACAATGTAGATTTACCTACATTGGGACGCCCAACTAATGAGAGAACAGGATTCATAATAAAGAATAGCCAGGTTTATTCGGCAGCGGCCAAATCATTAAGAGAATATGAATACAACAGGCCATCACGTGTTGTTACTATTATTGCATCATCCGTTACAACTGGCGGAACAAGGATACCGTTCTCACTGAGGAATTGATCATCATGCCCACCTACTGAAACACGGGCAACAAAACGACCATCAAATTTTGACATGACGTGCAAATAACCATCAGCGTCACCAACCACAAGGTAATCACCAAACAGGA
>JAGLQT010000254.1 GCA_023136715.1 Gammaproteobacteria bacterium
TATAGCGTGTATAGCTATTTTTCACCGATGCGTGAGGCTGGGCCGTTTATGATGGGTCTGCAGACTCGGGCTGATCAGGCAGATCAGGCTGTTTCATTGTTACAGTCTGAACTGGAAAAATACATAGCAGAGGGCCCTGCAGATGATGAGCTGGCAGATAGTATCAGCAATGTGGTGGGTAGTTTTCCTCTTAACCTGGATAGTAATGGCAAGTTGATGGGCTACCTGGCGATGATGGGTTTTTATGATCTGCCGGATGATTATCTGCAAAAATTTGTTAAGCATGTTGAGTCGGTGAGCCCTGCGGATGCGAAAGAGGCCATGGCACGTAGAATTAAAACCGACAAACTGGTTACCGTTATTGTCGGTGATATTGCGGCGGATAATGTTGCCGTTGATAAGGGTACGGTGGAAGATAAAAAGGTCGAGCTGCCCCAGGAATGAGTAAGTCTGAACGTGGACAACTAAGGATTATTGCCGGTTCATGGCGAGGTCGAAAACTGGGTTTTCCTGAGCGAGAAGGTCTTCGGCCAACCACTGATCGAGTGAGAGAGACCGTATTTAACTGGTTGCAGATGGATTTGCCGGGTAGTCGTTGTCTGGATTTGTTTGCTGGTAGTGGTGCTTTAGGTTTTGAAGCGGCATCTCGCGGAGCGGCTAAAGTGGTGATGGTCGATAACACTAGTGAAACCGTCACTGTGCTAAGGAGTAACATAGAATTATTGTCAGCATCCCGGATCGAAGCTGTTTGCGCCGATGCGATAACATTTTTGAAGAATTGTGATCAGCAATTTGATGTTGTTTTTATTGATCCTCCCTATCGTATGGATGTGATTGCGCAGTGTTGTGAGTTGCTAGAGAGCAAGCAATGTTTATCTGATCGTGCGAAAATATACATCGAATGTGATGCCAGTAAAGATTTAACAGGATTGCCTGACAACTGGCAGTGCTTGAAACGTAAAACAGCCGGTCAGGCGGGTTACCATCTTTTTACACGAGAGATGGATTCCTAAATATCTGAAAATGGTTAATTAAGGTAGGTGAGACAGTGTCAGTAGTTGCAGTTTATCCCGGAACTTTTGATCCTGTGACTAATGGTCACAGCGATTTGGTGCAGCGCGCTTCAAAATTGTTCGATAAGGTGATTGTGGCGATTGCAGCTAATCCCAGTAAAACGCCTTTATTTAACCTAGATCAACGCGTGGCAATGGTCACTCAAGTATTGTCCGACATTCCCAATGTCGAGGTATGTGGGTTTTCTGATTTGCTGGTTGATTTTGTCAGGAAAAAAGAAGCCAACGTTATTTTACGTGGTTTGCGCGTTGTTTCTGATTTTGAATTTGAAATGCAGCTGGCCAGTATGAATCGTCGGCTGGATAATTCGATAGAAACGGTTTTTCTGACACCAGCGGAAGAAACCAGTTTTATATCTGCCTCTCTGGTAAAAGAAGTGGCATTGCATGGCGGAGATGTTTCGCAGTTTGTCCATGCGATTGTCGTGGAAGAACTTGCTGCTATCGTCGATACAATTTGAACAAGAGAGCAAAACTCTCGATAAGTATTTAATTTTTTGGTTAGGTTATGGCTTTATATATTACAGATGAATGTATTAATTGTGACGTGTGTGAACCCGAATGCCCGAATGAGGCAATCACACCCGGTGATGAAATATACATAATTAACCCGGACTTATGCACAGAGTGTGTGGGTCACTACGAAACTTCGCAGTGCGTAGAAGTCTGTCCTGTTGATTGTATTCCACAAGATCCCAATCATGTTGAAACTCAGGAACAGTTGATGGAAAAATACAATAAGCTAACAGCCGCTTAGCTTTTAAGGGTAACCAGTACTGTATTCATGGACAGCACCTAAATGGTGCTTGTTTAAAAATATAACCTCCTTTCTGTTATCCCAGTGTTTTTCCTGGTGTCCAGACTTGATAATTGTTATGTGTTTTTCCTAAGAAAACTCGCTAGAATAAGGCTTCGAAGTTACGAACCTTTTTAAGTAAGCGGTTATTATGGTCAGGCACCTTTCAAAAATTATCTTCCTTTTATTTTTTATTTCTACAGCGGGTAATGCGCTGGAGAAAGAGCCTGCTGTTTTTCAGCCAGCGGTAGCCAGTGCTCATCCTTTAGCTACTGAGGCCGGAATTGAAATATTAAAACAGGG
>JAGLQT010000255.1 GCA_023136715.1 Gammaproteobacteria bacterium
ATGAGTCGATTGCCGTATTAGCCGCCCTGTCTAAAAAACATAAGGTCGAGTTAGTTGCCATCGGTAATGGCACCGCCTCGCGTGAAACTGACAAGTTGTGCAATGAGTTAATGAAAAAACACCCTGAATTACGCTTGAGCAGTATAGTGGTGAGTGAAGCCGGTGCCTCGGTTTATTCCGCATCAGAATTAGCTGCAAAAGAATTTCCCGATCTCGATGTTACCTTTCGTGGTTCAATTTCCATCGCCAGACGTTTACAGGACCCATTGGCGGAACTGGTCAAAATTGACCCCAAAGCGATTGGTGTCGGTCAATACCAGCATGATGTTAATCAGTCTCGATTAGCACGAAAGTTAGAAGCCGTGGTTGAAGACTGTGTCAACGCAGTGGGTGTTGAAGTAAACATGGCGTCTGTACCGTTATTAATGCGAGTCGCCGGCTTAAGTGACGGCATAGCCGAGAACATCGTTTCTTACCGCGAAGCGAATGGTGCCTTTAAAAATCGAAAGGAGATATTAAAGGTTTCACGCCTGGGACCAAAAGTGTTTGAACAGGCGGCAGGGTTTTTAAAAATATCAAAGGGCGATAATCCACTGGATGCTTCCTCGGTTCATCCCGAGGCCTACCCGGTAGTAAAAAATATTTTAGAAAAGAATAAACGCGAAATTAATAAAGTTATCGGTGATCGCTCATTTTTATCATCACTCGCGGCCAATGATTATGTCATGGAAGGTTTTGGTGAACCCACCGTGCGAGACATTATTCAGGAACTCGAAAAACCCGGCCGTGATCCTCGCCCGGAGTTCAAAACCGCCAGTTTTAAAGAAGGTGTAGAAAAAGTCAGCGACCTTGTAGAAGGCATGATCCTGGAAGGCGTCATCACCAACGTCACCAACTTTGGTGCCTTTGTCGACATCGGCGTGCACCAGGATGGCCTGGTACACATCTCCGTCATCGCCGACAAGTTTGTCAAAGATCCACATGACGTGGTTAAAACCGGCGAAGTAGTTAAAGTAAAAGTCATGGATGTTGATGTTCAAAGAAAACGTATTGCTTTATCAATGCGCTTAACGGAAGCCGTTGAAAGAAAACCCGCAACAGGAAAAAATCAAGCGGGTGGAAATAAAACGCAGCGGAGTAGATCGAAAGGCAATAAGCAACGTAAAGATAGTAATGAGCCTGCAGGGGTCATGGCGCAGGCGTTTGCGAATATGAAAAAATAAGATTAGGTCATTTGTAGGGTGGGGTCAGGCCGCCCTGCCCCCTTTGAGATCGCCACAACCCGCCCAATCATATTCCGAAAATTATGCTCAATAGAGAGTATGCTGGTCTTACACTCACCACATAAACAGAATTATGGCCGCACTGGATTTTGATTAATACAACGCCGCCCTTTATTCGAAAATGAAATTAGCAGGGATATAAATAATGCATAAAGAAAAAGTCAGCCAGGAAACGTATAAAATCGTCACAATCGAAAAGAGCGCAGCGCCGAGAGGCATGACAGGTGACGACTGGCACCACTATGTCATTGGCCGAGGTAATTCCATTATCGAAGGCGACAAAGTCGGCACCCTCAAAGAAGTCACCGAACACGCAAAAGATCTGGCCGAACGCATCAATGCACGCAACGACAAATATGGCATCACTTATGTATCGTCGTATTCACCACGTAAAAAGAATTAGTTTTTAATTAAAGTATTCATGATTTAAAAGAGACTAAAAAACGCTTTTCATACGGCGTAATGCTCAGTGTTTATTGCGCCCTACCGCGCTAAACTTTTTAAATAGTTACGTCCCCTTTTGTCTCTGTGGTGTTTTGTAGCTCATCGTGTACGATAAGCGTAATGGCACGCTACACAAGAGGCAGTTACTTTCTGCAGGGCGCTGTATGCGTTCTTTAAGTCACCTTTTTTAGCAATTTGAGCAAAC
>JAGLQT010000256.1 GCA_023136715.1 Gammaproteobacteria bacterium
TTTTATATTTATAGGTTTTTAACAGGAGATATTCCGTGGCCGTTCAAAAGAGTAGAAAGACACGTTCAAAACGCGGTATGCGCCGTTCACATGATTCATTGACAGGTAAAACTTTGTCGGTTGATCCAACATCAGGGGAAACCCATTTGCGTCATCACGTGACACCAGACGGCTATTACAAAGGCCGTAAAGTGGTTGATACTGACAACGTTTTCGAAGACTAGATTGTTTGCCTTGTCGCTATTGACCAGTTAGTGGTTGATAGCGGCATTGATGCTTATTGATGCCAGATCAGGCAATAATTGCACTTGATGCCATGGGGGGCGACTTCGGACCAGAAGTCGTACTGCCTGCTGCCGTTCAGGTGATTAAGAAGCACAGGAATGTGGGTATCATTCTGGTGGGTGATGAGGCCGTTTTAAAGGCCCAGGCTGAACAGAGTGGTATTGATTTGGGTGGTGCTTTGGCGGATCGGATTGAGATTCAGCATGCATCACAAATTGTCGAGATGCACGATGAGCCAGCCCTGGCGATTCGTAAGAAAAAAGACTCTTCCATGCGCGTGGCAATTGATCTTGTCCACGAAGGCCGCGCTCAGGCTGCTGTCAGTGCCGGAAATACCGGCGCACTGATGGGAACGGCGAAGTTTGTACTCAAAACCGTGCCTGGTATTGATCGTCCTGCGATTTGTACCACTATCCCTTCAATCACTGGCCATACCCATATGCTTGATTTGGGTGCCAATGTAGATTGTAGTGGCGAGATTTTGTGTCAGTTTGCGGTGATGGGCTCGGTACTCGCCGAGGCTGTTGATAATGCTGAGCGGCCTCGTGTGGGCTTGCTGAATATTGGTTCTGAAGCGATGAAAGGTAATGCACTGGTTAAGGAAGCAGATGCGCTGCTGGCTAATGCGCCAATCAACTATATTGGTTTTGTTGAAGGTGATGACATCTACAATGGAAGTGTTGATGTTGTGGTCTGTGATGGTTTTGTCGGCAATGTTTCCTTGAAGACCTCTGAAGGCGTGGCCAAGATGATCAGCCATTTCATGAAAGAAGAATTTACCAAAAGCCTGTATAACAAAATTGCTGCAATGATTGCTATGCCGGTGTTAAAGGCTTTCCGCAAGCGTATCGACCCGCGTGCCTATAATGGTGCCAGTATGCTGGGTTTGAACGGTATTGTGATCAAAAGTCATGGCGGTACCGATGTCTTTGGCTTTGCTAATGCGATTGAGATTGCGGTGTTAGAAGTAGAAAAAACAGTCCCTCAACATATTCGTTCCAGAATGGAACCATTACTGGAGAAAGCGGTTTGAGTAACGCAAGAATTGCAGGTACCGGTAGTTTTCTACCAGAAAAAATACTGACCAATAAAGACATGGAAAAAATTGTCGATACCACCGACGAATGGATACGTGAGCGTACGGGTATTGAAGAACGTCATATTGCAGCAGAAGACGAGTTCACCGTTGACCTGGCCGAGAAAGCGGCGCGTAATGCGATGGATGCAGCGGGTAAAACCAAGGATGATATTGATCTTATTATTGTAGCGACAACAACACCGGATCGCGTATTCCCGAGTACCGCCTGTTTGTTGCAGCAGCGTCTGGATATTCATGGTTGTGCAGCCTTTGACGTACAGGCAGTTTGTACCGGTTTTGTTTATGCCCTGGGTATTGCTGACAGCTTCTTTAAAGCGGGTACCAGCAAGTGTGCTCTGATTGTCGGTGCTGAAACACTTTCACGCATTGTTGACTGGACAGACCGTGGTACTTGCGTACTGTTTGGTGATGGTGCCGGTGCGGTCGTGCTGGAAAGCAGTGAAGAGCCGGGTATTATTTCGACGCATTTACATGCAGATGGTCAATACGAGAGCCTGCTAACAGTGCCGTATGGTGTTTCAACAGGCGCTAGTCAATTGCTTGAAGGCGCAGGTGCTGGCATTACCATGCGTGGTAACGAAGTATTTAAGATGGCTGTGAATACGCTGGGGCGTATCGTGGATGAAACGCTGGCGCATAACAATATGGAAAAATCTGATATTGACTGGCTGGTGCCGCATCAGGCGAATACCCGGATTATTAATGCAACTGCGAGAAAGCTCAAAATGTCTACCGACCATGTCGTTATGACAGTGAATAAACACGGTAATACATCGGCGGCTTCAGTGCCATTGGCTCTGGATACAGCTGTACGCGACGGTCGCATTAAGCGTGGTGAAACGTTATTGCTGGAAGCCTTTGGCGGGGGCTTTACTTGGGGTTCGGCGTTAATTAAGTATTAGATATTGACGAACTGTATTGATTTTCAGTTATACGCAATAGAAAAAGAATTTTTTAAGTTAGAATCAATACAGATGTTTTTAAAGAAGTTACTTAAGTAGGAAATCATGATGATTAAAAATAATTTTAAGAATGTAATAGCTGCGCTTGCTGTAGGCATGATATTAGCTACCACTGGTTGTACAACAACAGATATTACTTCAAGTACTAGCAGTACTGTTGACGCAGCTACACCTGATGTCACATTAAATCGTTTTGTTGATGTGCGTATTGCATCAATTAAAAAAGAAGCAGCTGCGGGTGAGGGTGAAAATCTTGAAGCCCTGGCTCAGCTCATGGGTAAGCAGGACAAACAGGCTTTTTCAGGCTGGATGCAAGTTAACTATGATGCTCTATTTAATAACCTGAAACAGCCAAAGGAACTCATCTCTCGAATTGAGATTGTGTCTATACAAACGCAGAAAATATAAATACCTTTAGAGTCTAAAGGTAAGAGAAGCGTGCTCATCTGTGAGCGCGCTTTTTTTGTTTGAAAAAGACGAATTAATTTTACTAGTTACTAATATTCTTATTTAAAAAACGCTTGAGATATATCATTGTGTTTTTGATAAATGCTGATATAGAATGGCGGCTCCACTAAATTAATAAATGATGGTGTTGTAATGGCGGAACGTGAAACCGGTACGGTTAAATGGTTTAACAATTCAAAAGGATTTGGTTTTATTGAAAGACAGGACGGCGAAGATGTTTTTGTACATTTTAATCAAATTCGTGGCGATGGTTATAAGTCTCTCGATGATGGACAACAGGTTGAGTTCAGCGTCACCAAAGGTGACAAAGGATTTCAAGCTGAAGATGTAACACCGCTTTAATTAAGAAATCTCCTCGGAGATTTCTTTTTTTTGCTGAAAGAATAGTACGGCCTTAGTCAGGTCAGGCTTCTTCAGCGCGGCTGATCATTTCTTCTGCGTGTGCCAGTGACTGTTGAGTAATGTCAACGCCACTCAACATGCGCGCAATCTCTTCAATACGTTGTTGCTTGTTTAAAGTATCGACGCCAGTTGTCGTTTGCTTTTTATCAGACTGTTTGTGGACGCGCATGTGATTGTGCGCCTGAGATGCCACCTGCGGCAGGTGAGTAATACAAACCACCTGATTGCTTTTACCTAATGTACGTAAATGCTGGCCGACAATCTCTGCAATACCACCGCCAACACCACTATCAACTTCATCAAAGATCAAAGTAGGAATGCGCGCCTGTGTGGCGGTTATCATTTGAATAGCCAGGCTGATGCGAGCTAACTCACCACCAGATGCAACGCGAGATAAAGCTTTGCAGGCCTGACCAGAGTTTGCCGTCACGGTGAATTCGATTTTGTCAGTGCCGTGAGCGGTGCGTTTGTCGCTATCATTCTGTGTTAATTCGATTATGAACTGGCCACCACCCATGCCCAGCGTTTGCATTGAAGAAGTAATCGCTTTGTTTAATTTCTTCGCGGCTTTGTTTCGGCTATTGCTGAGTGACTTGGCGGCGTTCGAATAAGTTTGTTCAAGCGTTTTATATTCAGCGCGCAGCTCTTCCAGTCTTTCGTCAGCGTGATCAAGGTCGCTCAACTCCTCGGAAAGTTGTTGATGTAATTCGGTGAGTGTTTCTGGTTCGACACGATGTTTTCTAGCCAGATCAATAATTACCTCGAGTCGCTGTTCAACGTTTTCAAGTTCGGCAGGATTGAGTTCTAGCGAGTCACCGTAAGATCTTAATTGTGAAATGCCTTCATCAATTTGAACCTGTGCTTCTACTAACAAATCCACGACTGGATTTAATTTTTCATCAACCTCGGCAATATTCTGAAGCGAACTTATGACATGTGACAAGCTCGATTGAATATTGGATTCTTCACCACCATGAAGATCTTCAAGTGATTGCTGAACTGTTGTGGTTAATTTCTCAGCGTGGGCCAGGCGAGTGTGCTGCTCATTGATCTCTTCGTATTCATTTTCTTCCAGCGCCAGTGCATCGAGTTCCTGTGTCTGGAAACGCAATAAATCGAGGCGATTATTTCTGTCACTGCTGGCCTGTTCGAGGTGTTGTAGCTGTTCGTCAACCAGTTTGAGTTGGACAAAGGCATTGCTTACCGCTTCAATGAGATTAGCATGGTTAGCGTAGTCATCGAGCAACTGTCGTTGTACAACAGGTTTCATTAAAGACTGATGTTCGTGCTGACCGTGAATGTCGATCAGCATCTCACCCAGTTCACGGATTAGCTGTAGATTAACCGGTGTGCCATTGATGTAAGCACGTGAACGACCGTCTTTTGAAACGCGGCGACGCAAAATACATTCATCATCGGCATTTAATGCCTGCTCGACTAACCAGGAGCTAACGGCTTCGTTACTTTGTATATCGAACTCAGCGACAATTTCGGCATGATCAGCATCCTGTTTAATGCTGTCGTTATCAGCGCGATCACCCAGTACCAAACCGAGTGCGCCTAACAGTATAGATTTACCCGCGCCAGTTTCACCAGTGAGTGCGGTTAAGCCTGATTCGAATTCAAGTTCGAGTGCGTCGATGATGGCGAAATTGCGAATGGTTAAGTGTAAAAGCATGATGAAAAGATATTGTGCTTATTCGTTCCAACCAAGCTTGGCGCGAAGAATGTCAAAATTGTTCAGTCCCTGAGGATGTAGCAAGGTAATAGAGTGCTGCTTACGTTTGATGATGACGTGATCACCATTTTCAACATCGAATGAAGTCTGGCCGTCGCAGGTAACATGGGCGATAGCCTGATTGGTTTCACTGATTAAAATATCAACTTCAGAATTAGCGTTCACCACTAATGGTCTGCTGCTTAGTGTGTGCGGGCAAATGGGTACCAGCGTAATGGCCTCAAGATTTGCCTGCAAAATAGGGCCGCCACTGGAAAGTGCGTAAGCGGTTGAACCGGTTGGTGTTGAAATGATTAAACCGTCTGCACGTTGATGATTAACGAACTGGTCATTGATGCGTGTTTCGAATTCAATCATACGTGCAACATCGCGCACGTGTACGACCACATCATTAAGTGCATCGCCAGAAAAAATAATCTCATTGTTTCGTGTGACTTTAGCTTCGAGCAGGAAGCGTTCTTCCCTGATATGTTTGCCCGATAAAATATCATTGAGCACGGTGTCGATTTCATCAGGAGAAACGTCAGCAAGAAAACCAAGGCGACCAATGTTGATGCCTATCAACGGTACATCTTTGTCGGCCAGTGAGCGCGCCGCATTTAACATGGTGCCATCGCCGCCAAGCGTGATAACGATATCGCAGCGATTGCCCAGCTCATCACGCGAAACAATATTGTTCTGGCTCAATAAACCATCGACACTTTCATCCAGCAAAATTTCACAATCTTTCTGCTTTAAATAGGCGAGCAGATGTTCGAGCTTGTCCTTGACCAGCTCGGTGTGAGGTTTAACGATGACTCCGATTGTTTTAAACGACATACTATTTTTCTTTTTAATCTGCAATGCCTTAACAATATCACGCAAACACAATTGCGCAATCATATTCTCTAGATTATTTCGACGAATCTTTTTTTAGTTGATAGAGCAGGTCGAGTGCTTCACGCGGGCTAAGCTCATCCATGTCCATTTCCTGTAAACGTTCGATCACTGGATGTGGGCGATCACTGAACATTTCAAACTGGCCGGTATCTTTATGCGTGTCGACGCTGTTTTGTTCCAGCTCGACCAGTTTCTTGCGCGCCAGTGCAATCACATTCATGGGGACACCAGCGAGTTGCGCCACCTGCAGGCCGTAACTCTGATTCGCCGGGCCGGGTTTAACATTGTGTAGGAAAATAATTTTGTCACCGTGCTCCACTGCATTGATGTGCACATTGGCGATTCCCGAGAGTTCATCGGGCAGGGCGGTCAGCTCAAAGTAATGTGTGGAGAATAAACTGTAAGATTTATTCTTGCTTGCCAGATGATGCGCACAGGCCCAGGCCAGTGATAAGCCATCAAAGGTACTGGTGCCGCGG
>JAGLQT010000257.1 GCA_023136715.1 Gammaproteobacteria bacterium
CTGATCAAGCTTTGCGGCGGTGAACCAGCTAACTTCCTCGATGTTGGTGGTGGTGCAACCAGGGAGCGCGTTGCTGAAGCTTTTAAAATTATTCTGTCTGATGAAAACGTCAAAGGCATACTGGTCAATATCTTCGGTGGCATCGTGCGCTGTGATCTTATCGCCGAAGGTATTATTGGCGCGGCAGAAGAAATACATCTGAACGTGCCAGTCGTAGTGCGACTGGAAGGCAACAACGCAGAAAGAGGTACGCAGTTGTTGAACGAATCAAATTTAAATTTAATCGCGGCAACTGGCCTGACCGATGCGGCAGAAAAAATTGTCAGCGAGGTGAAAGCATCATGAGCGTCCTCATTGATAAAAGTACAAGGGTCATTTGTCAGGGCTTCACCGGCAAGCAGGGTACATTCCATTCCGAACAGGCGATTGCCTATGGCACGCAGATGGTCGGTGGTGTAACGCCGGGCAAAGGTGGTCAAATGCATCTGGATTTGCCTGTGTTCAACACCGTTCGCGAAGCCGTTGATGAAACAGGCGCAAGTGCATCGGTGATTTATGTGCCTGCACCATTTTGCAAAGATTCCATGCTCGAAGCGATTGCTGCTGGCGTTGATCTTATTGTTTGCATTACTGAAGGCGTGCCCACGCTGGATATGCTGGAAGTTAAAATTGCGGCGGATAATGTCGGCGCAAGAATTATTGGTCCCAACTGTCCCGGCATTATCACACCGGGTGAATGTAAAATTGGCATCATGCCCGGTTCGATTCACCTGCCCGGAAAAGTTGGCGTGGTCTCACGATCTGGTACATTAACTTATGAAGCAGTTAAACAAACCACCGATTTAGGTTTTGGACAAAGCACCTGTATTGGTATTGGTGGTGACCCGATTCCTGGCACCAATTTTGTTGATGCGCTCAAACTATTTGAGCACGATGATCAAACCGAAGCCATATTGATGGTCGGTGAAATTGGTGGCAGCGCTGAAGAAGAGGCTGCTGAATTTATTCAGCTGGAAATATCCAAACCGGTGACTGCATTTATCGCTGGTGGTACCGCTCCCAAAGGTAAGCGCATGGGGCATGCCGGTGCCATTATTGCTGGCGGCAAAGGCACAGCGGAAGAGAAGTTTGCAGTGCTGGAAGCTGCAGGCGTACACACCGTGCGTTCACCAGCGGATTTAGGTAAGGGTGTTAAGGAGGCAACGGGCTGGTAGTCCATCTGTTATCTCGATAAATTTAGTTCCCACACGTGAGTGCGGGAACTGGCTAATTGCGAATAATAGTCATTTGCTCTTTCTGTCCTTGTTTTCCAGAGTGAATTCCATAGAAATAATGTATAATGGCGCTATTCTTCACCCGCAGCTTCATCATGCGATTTCGTATTCTGTTTTAGTCTGCTTATCTATTAAATGTACAACTCCCCCCTGTTTTCCTGTGATTGCGAAGGAACCGACAATCAACAAGTGAATTTAGCCAGGCGGTTTTATTGAGACGATGTATGCAGACAGTTATTGAACAGAAAAAAGAATCGAGTATATTCAGACATAAAGAAGATCGTTGGCCAGTTATTATTGTTTTAATGCTAACGACCCTGGATTTTTTCCTCTACTTCACCGTTAGCAATTTAACTTTATTGTTTAGCTATTATCTTTTGATGATCATTCCAAAAGGTGTTATCTGCGCATGGAATCACCATCATCAACATATTTTCACCTTCAGAAATACTGCGCTCAATCGTGGTCTGGAATTTGCGTATGCTCTACATACAGGTGTAACAACGCACCTCTGGCGTTTGCATCATGTATTAGGGCACCATTTGAATTTCCTCGATCAGGAAAAAGATGAAAGTCGATGGGAGCGAAAAGATGGAAGCCAAATGGGGATGATTGAATATACGCTGAATGTTGCCTTAACCGCTTACCCTCGTGGTTATGCTGTGGGAAAAAGATATCCTAAGCAGTTAAAGCCCTTTTTAATTTACACAGTAATAACATTCGCTATTGTTGGCGGTCTTGTCTGGTATAAACCAGCTGAAGCAATTTTATTGTTTGTCTTACCGATGATAACGAGCTTAATTTTTACCGCTTATGTTACTTATGATCATCATTCGGGGCTCGATACAGATAATGAATTTGAAGCTTCGCGCAATAAGCTAAGTCCCGTGTATAATTTATTAACTGGGAACCTGGGTTACCATACGGCTCACCACCATAAACAGGGTGTGCACTGGTCAAAATTACCTGAGCTGCATGCAAAAATTAAAGACAAGATTCCTGAGTATCTTTATCAGAAGACTGTAATTGATATCTGATTTTTAGAAATAGTATCGTTTCTTAATGGGGCTGTTCAAAGTTTAAACTGGTGGTTTATTAATAATGTTTTTGAGCTGCTGATTGTGTATCTTGCTCAAGAAGAATAATGACGTAATAGCACCTAGTAATGCCCATCCCATATCTGATTGCGTATCCCAGGCATAACCTTGTGTGCCTAAAAAAGCTTCCGCCGCCACCTCGCTAAGCAGGGCTACCCACCATTCAATAATTTCATAAAAAGCACTGAATCCCAGGCAGAAAGATATTATAAAAAAAGACTGCCAAATTGATCCCTGGATTATATCTTTCCTCAGGATGATTTCTCTGGCGATTAATGCAGGAACGAAACCTTGTACAAAGTGACCGACCTTATCGTAGTTGTTACGTGTAAATCCGAAGACGTCTTTGAGCGAATCGAATAAAGGCACTTCTGCATAAGTGTAGTGTCCACCGATCATCAGGATGATGCAGTGAATTAATATAAGAATATAAACTAAAGGAGTTAGCCTGAACGTGTTGTAAGTGTAAGCCATTACTGCAGCACCAATGATCGCAGGAGCGACTTCCAGAAACCAGGTAAGTTGGTCTTTTGGGTTAATGCCTGACCAGATTAGAAAGGCTAGATAAATTGTTATCCACAGATATTTGATTGTCGAATCCTCAATAGCCTGATTGTTCTTTTTAGCATGTTCCATG
>JAGLQT010000258.1 GCA_023136715.1 Gammaproteobacteria bacterium
GTTTAGTTCTGTAGCGTTGTTCTCGCTGACCAGTGCGTCGTTTATAACATTAAAAATCAACACCGGTTTGTTTAAATCTTGCAGGCGTTGTTGCATGTTGTAACTGCGCAGGTCTTCTACAAACTCAGGTTCGATGTCGTAATATTCTCCGGCCACTTCAATGCTCGAAGCTATGCCTTGCTCCAATAGGGTGAGAGCATAACCAAAGTGATGTAATACATGATCTGGCTGACTGGGTGAGGCGATGGTGGCGACGGCCCTGATGTTATTCACTCCGGCTTCATCGGTTTGTATAGCAGCTTCGAGTACGGCGGTGCCGCCAAGACTATGGCCGATAAGTAAGGCTGGTGCCTGATGAAAAGTACGCAAATATTCGATAGCGGCAAGCACATCTGATACGTTACTACTGAAACCTGTTTTTGAAAACACGCCTTCGCTGCCACCGAGGCCAGTGAAATCAAAACGTAATGTGGCGTAGCCTTTCTTCGCCATCTCCTTGCTGATGCGATAGCTGGTGAGCGTATCTTTGCTGCAGGTGAAGCAGTGGCAACAGATTGCATAGGCTTTGGGCGACTCGTTGGGTATTTCGAGTCGGGCGTCGAGCTTATGACCACTGCCGCCGGTGAATGATGCTTTGATACTAGGCATATCGTTATGTGAGTTGTGTTATTGATTCGATTCTGTATGGTTGTATTGTACTTTAGATGGCCTGACGGCTCAGAATTATTCAGGAGGATTTTGTGACTGAAACCTGCTTACCCGAAGATCGAATACCGGTGATTCGTATACCGGCCAGCCCTGCTAATGCCAATACCGGCGGCAGTATTTTTGGTGGCTGGATTATGTCGCATGTGGATATGGCTGGCAGTATTCCAGCGCTGGAGCGAGCGCAGGGCCCAATTGTGACACGCGCAGTAGAATCATTTGAGTTCAAGCAGGCTGTATTTGCCGGTGACTTGATCAGTTGTTATGCAAAGATTCTTTCTGAAGGAAGAACCTCGATAAAGGTTGATGTAGAGGTGTATGCGGAACGGCGACAGGGCGCCAAAAAGCAGTGTATTAAGGTCACAGAAGCGGTACTGGTTTACGTGGCGATTGATGAGAATCGTAGGCCAAGAACTTTGCCCTGAATGTAATGCTTAGAAAAATAAAGGTTTTGTAGTCTATAAAAAACCCACGTATGATTAGGGAAAATAATAAAAGGAGATGGCATGATAATGAAGCCTCAATTAATACGATTCCTCATTCTTGCTGTATTGACAGCAGGTTTTTCCAGTCAAACGAACGCATCTGGTTTTGCGCTCATTGAAAACAGTGCCAGCGGTCAGGGTAATGCCTTTGCTGGGGCAGCGGCTGTGGCTGAAGATGCCTCCACTGTCTGGTTTAATCCGGCAGGCATGATGCTGCTGGAGAACGATCAAGTTGTGGTGGCGGGACATTTTGTTAAACCTGGTTTTGAATTTTCTGATGCTGGCTCAACTGGGGCGGCTATATTGGGCAGTCCACCATTAAGTGGTACTGATGATGACGGTGGCTCTAATGCACTGCTAGCTAATTTCTATTACGTCACCACGGTTGATGATAATCTAAAATTTGGTTTTGGTATGACCACGCCCTTTGGACTGGCGACGCGTTATGATAATAACTGGGTAGGTCGTTATCATGCTGTCGAAACTGATTTGAAAACGATTAATTTTAATCCGAGCATTGCCCTTAAGCTTAATGAAAATTTAACTATTGGCGCAGGCATTAACATTATGCTGGCTGATGTGGTCTTTACCAGTGCGGTGGATTTTGGTGGCATCTGTTTGGCGTTATCTGATCTTCCAACCTGTTCAGGTCTCGGGGCTTTGCCACAACAGGCCGACGGTTTTGCTGACTTAAAAGCAGATAATTTTGATGATGTGGCGACGGGTATTAATTTTGGCTTGATGTACAAAATTAGCGAAGATACGCGTTTAGGTATTGCCTATCGCTCAGAGGTAACCATTGATGTCGAAGGTGATGCTGACTTTACCGTGCCAGCAGCGGCATCTTTTGTAGTTGGATATGGACTATTTGTTGATACAGGCGTAAACGCCAGCGTGACACTGCCACAAAGTTTGTCGGTGAGTGTCGTACATAATATGGATGCCCTGATGTTGCTTGCTGATGTTACCTGGACGGGCTGGAATTCATTTGATGAACTGCGTATTCATTATGACAATGCAAGTCAGCCCGACTCGGTGACCACCGAAGCCTGGGATAACACATTGCGATTCTCCTTTGGTGCTGATTATCGATACAGCGATGCTCTTACTTTGCGAGCAGGTTGGGCCTATGATGAAACGCCGGTACCAGATGCGGAACATCGTACGGCACGCATTCCTGGCAACAGTCGTCGCTGGTTATCATTTGGTGGTACTTATGTGATTGATCAAGAGTTCACTGTTGATATTGGTTATTCTCATTTGTTCGTCAGCGACACGGCTATCAATAATACCTTTGAAAGCGGTATACCAACATTGGCGTCAACACTGACAGGTAACTACGATGCTTCAGTTGATATTCTTAGCGCACAGCTTCGTTGGAATTATTAAAAGCAGAAACGGAAAATTCTAAAGTGATGGAGCTGGTATTGTTAGTCATAGACGACATGGTGATACAGGCTCCTGCTATATAACTTAAATATTGCTGTGCTAAAAAAGCCCTCTT
>JAGLQT010000259.1 GCA_023136715.1 Gammaproteobacteria bacterium
AGCGTATCACGATGCACCTCACGTTGATTCATCAGGCATTTTTTACTTTCATGCACAAACTCAATGGGATCTTCAATGGTCAGAATATGGCCATAGTGGTTCTCATTAACGTAGTTAACCATGCCCGCCAGCGTGGTAGATTTACCTGAACCCGTTGGCCCGGTCACCAGCACGATGCCACGAGGCGTATTAGATATATCTTCGAAAATCTTCGGCGCACCCAGCTCTTCCAGGGTCAAAATTTTGGAGGGAATAGTACGAAATACCGCACCCGCACCGCGGTTATGATTAAAAGCATTAACACGGAAACGTGCCAAACCCGGAATCTCGAAAGAAAAGTCAGTTTCCCAATATTCCTCGAAGGTCTTACGTTGCTTATCATTCATGATGTCATAGACCATGCCATGAACATCTTCGTGCTCCATCAAATCCACATTGATACGTCTAACATCGCCGTCAACACGTATCATCGGTGGCAAGCCTGCAGATAAATGCAAGTCAGAGGCCCCGTTTTTCACACTAAATGCCAGAAGCTGCGCAATATCCATCAATTCCCCCAAATATTTTTATTCATTATTAACTGTTCCAAGTGCGCAAAATCCGCATCACCATTGAATATTTATATATCCTACTACTTATAGCTAACAAATCATCGGGGTTCACCTTATTTTGTGGTCTTATTCAGATATTTTTTCATCATCACTGAATGCCCTTTCACAGGCTATGTTAGAATTTTTGTCCTGAAAACAACACCTTCTAACCTGCTTAGGAACTGAAATTGACCAAATGAGCACATCAATAGCTTTTATTGGCGGTGGCAACATGGCATCCAGCCTGATCGGCGGCCTGACATCATCCTCTGAACCACCTGAAAATATTCTCGTTTCTGAACCCAACGCAGAACAACGTGAACAATTGACGCAGAAGTTTGATATTCAAACCACCGGGGAGAACACCGACAGCCTGAAAGCCGATGTTGTGGTACTGGCTGTTAAACCCCAGTTACTTCAAGTCGTTTGCCGGGAACTCAGCAAAGCACTCAAACAATCAAACCAGCAACCACTTTTCATTTCCATTGCGGCCGGTGTACGTAGTGAGGACATTGATCGCTGGCTAGGCGGAAATCAGGCGATTGTGCGCTGCATGCCGAATACGCCATCGTTATTACAAACCGGTGCAACCGGACTTTATGCCAATCCGCAAGTTAATAACTCACAAAAAGCATTGGCCGAAAATATTCTGCGAGCAGTGGGCATCACCTTATGGGTGAATAAAGAAGATGAACTGGATGCGGTCACCGCTGTCTCTGGTAGCGGCCCTGCTTATTTTTTCCTGCTCATGGAAACCATGCAGCAGGCCGGTATTAAATTAGGACTGGAAGCTGAAACCGCTGAAAAACTGGTACTACAAACGGCTTTAGGTGCCGCATTAATGGCCAAAAACAGTGACGTTGATGCCGCCACCTTGCGTGCCAGAGTCACATCCAAAGGCGGCACAACAGAGCAGGCGATCAAAAGCTTTCAAAACGCCGATTTTGAAAAACTGGTTGAAAATGCACTAAAAGCCGCCAGCGATCGATCACAAACACTAGCCGATGAACTGAGTAAAGATTCACCATGAGCCACGACAATCCTTTAATATTTCTGATTGATACACTATTTGATATTTATATCGCTATCGTATTGTTACGCTTCCTGCTTCAGCAGGTCGGTGCAGATTTTTTCAATCCTATTTCACAATTCATCGTCAAAGCCACACAAAAACCTGTAGTCATAGCTCGACGTATTATTCCCAGCTTTCGCGGTATCGATTTAGCCAGCCTGTCGCTGGCCGTATTACTGATTTTCATCAAGCTGATAATTCTATTAGCGCTGGGTGGCATCCAGCCATCAATCAGCGCCCTGCTCATCCAGAGCCTGTATGACCTTATCCAGCTCACTTTTGATATATTTATTTTTGCGATTTTTGTACAGGCCATCCTGAGCTGGGTAAACCCTGATCCATACAACCCTGTATCTGCTCTACTAAATAGCCTGACCAGACCCATTTTACAGCCCATCAAAAAACGTTTACCTCTTATTGGCGGCCTGGATCTTTCAACCATCGTTGCCCTGATTGGCCTGATGTTTATTAAACGAGTTGTACTTTATATATTCACACTATTTTGATCCCGGTGTTTTTCAAATGGCAAGATGATGACCTTATTCTCAATGTGCGCGTACAACCTCGCGCCGCCAGCGACGCCTTTGCCGAACACAATGATGACTACATCAAAATACGGATTACCGCACCACCAATTGACGGCAAAGCCAACAAACACCTGATTGCCTTTTTAGCCAAAACATTCAAAGTTGCCAAATCCAGCATCAAACTACTTGCCGGTGAAACTTGCAGAAACAAGCGATTATTAATTCCTAAACCCAGATCATTACCCGAAGGCATCAGCCAATACATAACATAAAGTCGCCATCCATAGATTGAAGCCCTATACTCCAACGTTTAGACTTGCTGAAAAATAAAACTCAAGCATCCATGCCAGATTCAATACCAAAAGATTCCATAGGAATCGTCGAAACTAAAACGCTGCATTTTTCAGTACCGCTTGAACTCGAGTGCGGAAAAGTATTATCAGAATATGATATTGCCTACGAAACTTATGGCGAACTGAATGAAGCAGGCAACAATGCCATTCTGATTTGCCACGCTCTCTCCGGTGACCAACATGCTGCCGGTTACAATTCCATGGAAGACCGTAAGCCAGGCTGGTGGGACAGCAGCATTGGTCCCGGCAAACCCATCGACACTAATCATTTTCACGTGGTTTGCATTAATAACCTGGGCAGCTGCAAAGGTTCAAGCGGGCCAAATACCAAAATACCAGGTACGGATAAATACTGGGGACCGGATTTCCCCATTGTCACCGTCAAGGACTGGGTAACTAGCCAGCACTGCGTGATGAAAGCATTAAATATTGATCACTGGTGCGCGGTGATAGGTGGCAGCCTGGGTGGCATGCAAGTCATGCAGTGGTCGATTCAATACCCCGATCTCATCAAATATGCTTTGGTGATTGCTGCCGCACCCAAGCTATCTGCACAAAATATCGCTTTCAATGAAGTCGCCCGTCAGTCGATCATGTCCGACCCCGACTTTCACGA
>JAGLQT010000026.1 GCA_023136715.1 Gammaproteobacteria bacterium
ATGACACACCCAGATCCATCAACACGCCATCAATATGATCTTTCAAGCCACGTCCCACAATCACTGACTCCATCTCACTGAAGTTGCCATGCTCAAACTCAATTCGTGGATCATCCTCAAACTGCTTACGCCCGTAGGCGATCGCCTCTGGATCCTGATCGAAAGCAATCAAATGACCCTCTCGACCCAAACCGCTCAATATGGCACTGCTGTGCCCACCTCGGCCAAATGTCGCATCGATATAAATACCGCCCTGCTTAACATTAAGCGTCTCCAGCACCTCATTCAGAAGCACTGGCTGATGACTAAAATCAGTCTCCATACCAGTTAAAGCGACAACTCTTCCAATGCAACCGGAAGCTCGCCCTCATCATCCTGCACACTTCCCAACAATGTCTCCTGGCTTTCATTCCAGACTTCTTCATCCCAGATCTCGAATTTTTTTCCCTGACCGATCATGACAATTTTCTTACTCAGGCCTGCGTATTCACGCAGCAGCGTCGGCAAAAGAATGCGGCCCTGACCATCCATATCACACTCAGTCGCATGACCAATCAACAAACGCTGTATTGCTTTCGCTCTTCGATTAAAACTGGGCAGCTGAACCAACTTACTTTCAATAATTTCCCATTCGGGCAGAGGGTAAACCAGCAGGCACGAATCCGGATCAACCGTAACGACCAGGCGGCCACCACAGACTTCAAGCAAGCGCTCACGATAACGAGAAGGCATCGCCATTCGGCCCTTCGTATCCAGCGCAAGATTGTTGATTCCCCGAAAACTCATTTATACCTTTACCCACTTTTACCCACATTTCTCCACATAGCGACACTATAGGAAGAAAGCAAGGGTCATGTCAAGCAGTTTTAGGGCTTCAAAACAACAGAAAATGTCTTATCTGACAATAACTTAGCTAAAGTTCGGTAAGATTATTTTTAGAGAAAAAAATAGGCGTTTTCAAATCATCAACTTGGCATTCAAAGCTAATAATTTACTTTAAGTTAGGCGCGGAAATAAGCCGCTTTAGAAAGACTTAAAAGATAAAAGAGAAGTGGGAGTTGGCCGATAAGCCGGGTTCTGTCATCACTTAAAAAGTGAGGGCAGTCATTCATCTGGATGATACGTCACCGTACACCTCAAGCAACCTACCCGGGAACAGCGCGGACCACGCATATGCCCCCCTATTTGGTCTTGCTCCGAGTGGGGTTTACCCTGCCATGATTGTTACCAAACACGCGGTGCGCTCTTACCGCACCATTTCACCCTTACCTGCCGACGAATCAGCGGGCGGTATATTTTCTGTGGCACTAGCCGTGGGTTCGCACCCCCCAGGCGTTACCTGGCACTCTGTCCTATGGAGCCCGGACTTTCCTCCCTGCATTCACATAAATGTGAATGCAGCGCGACTGCCTGGCCAACTCCCGGCGCTAATATAACAGGCTATGCACATCCACGTCACCACCAGAACGCCGGAATAGACGACCAAAAGCTCTATTTAATGAATGCTTACGAGGTAGATATTGGAAAATACTGCGTTTTCGACTTTCTAACAATTCACTGGCCCGTTGCAGGCGCTCATTACCAGCATCAATTTTGCAGCCACGGCGTATCGCATCAATGGCTCGCCCCCGGTGATGACAATGCCATTCAGCACAAGCCAGATTCAGAAATACAGCCCCATCCAGCACTTCACTACTCGCTGCATCACGACAAACCAATAAACCATTTCGATTCGATATCAACACCTGAACCAAACCAACATAAGAAGCCGCTTTATTGTAGTTCTCATCATGCTCATCAAGTTCATTCAACACCACTTCAAAATCACGTGCTGCTGCTTTGTAATCCCTCACTTTTAATGCCTTCAAACCTTTTTCATACATTTCGGTATTCATAATATCCTCTTTAATAGCACACCCACCACCCTGCTGCGAAAACTATAGCACATAAAAATTAGATCAAAAAACCAGACACCAAACACCTTAATAAATTGCCCGTATTAGCAATAAAGCCACAATTAACATAAGCTAACGGACACACGATTTTTTGAGATTCTTTTTCATGCCCTGGTTACAAATTTCTGTACACACCAACCAAAATCATGCCGAACAGGCTGAAGACACCCTGCTCCAATACGGTGCCTGCTCAGTCACACTCAAAGATGCTGCAGATGAGCCCATTCTTGAACCAGCACCCGGTGAAACCCCTATATGGAAAAATATTATTGCCACCGGCCTGTTTAATAACATCGAAAATCAGGAGCAACTTATTGGCCGCATCACAGCCGAATTCGATAACGGCGAATACAGTATTACAACTGAAATACTGCAAGACCAGAACTGGACCCGCAGCTGGATGGACCACTATCAGGCGATGCAATTTGGTGAGCGTTTATGGGTTTGTCCCTGGCATATCGAGCCACCCGAACCTGATGCCACCAACCTCAGGCTCGACCCGGGTCTGGCCTTCGGCACTGGCACCCACCCAACCACATCACTCTGCCTTAGCTGGCTAGACCAGAATATCCAGCAACCCAAAAGTCTGCTCGACTTTGGCTGTGGCTCTGGCATTCTCGCTATTGCAGCACTACTACTCGGGCTCGAACAGGCAGATGGCGTCGACATCGACCCGCAGGCACTAGAAGCCAGTCTTGCCAATGCCAAAGCTAATCAGGTTGAAAACCGCCTGCACCTATATACCTCTGAACAATTTGCTACTGAACACAAGCAACAGCAATACGAAATAGTGGTCGCCAATATTTTAAGCGGCCCACTCGTCGAGCTTGCACCCACCTTGGCCGGGCATACACTAGCTGGGGGCGATATTGTTCTTTCTGGTATTTTAACTGAACAGGCAGAGGGCATTATCGACGCCTACACACCTTATTTCAAAATGGACACACCAATTTTCGAGGGCGACTGGGTGCTCATACACGGTTGCAGACTCACTTAATTCCCTGCATCATACGCCACCATGCAAACCATATGTCCACACTGCCAAACCATTTTTAATGTTGCCGATGAGCACCTAAAGGCTGCTGATGGCTACGTACGTTGCGGTATATGCAAAGAGGTCTTTAACGCTCTAGAAACAGATCAGCTGGGAACACCGGTCGAAAAAGTCATCGAACCTGACAATACAGAACCTGTTGAATTCATACTTGAACAAAGCAACGAAGTAAATACTACCGAAAACCAGGACATCATCCTGACAAGCGACAATACACCTGGTCAGAAAAAAGAAATAGCAACGGAAACAACTACTTCTAGTGATGACGCCCAAAGCGATTTATTTGCAACACCATCAGAAACAATCGAACCTGAAGCAACAGAAGCTGAAACAACTGAGCCTGAAACAGTAGAAACAGGAACAGAGCCTGGATCTATAGAGCCAATAGAAATAAATAACGAAGCTTCTGACGATATAGCCAACAACACCACCGAGCCACCATCAGAAGTTATTGCCACAGCTGCATCAACCACATCCGAGCCAGGCGCTACCGAAACAGAAAGCCATTCAAATAACAACAACATGGACAACAGCTTATTTGATGGCGTTCAAAGCAAACTCATTCCTGATGAGTACCGTATTCCCGAATTACACAATACCTATTCCATCTGGCAGGACCTTACATGGAGCGTGACTATTCTGATACTCACCGCCAGCCTGTTCGTTGAATACGCGTGGTTCAATCGTAATGAATTAATCAGCAACCCTCAGCTAAGTCCTTTAATCACACAAATTTGCAGCATCGCTAACTGTAAGGCGATGGATCTACGCGAACCCGGTCAAATAGAAATGACCACGCGTAATATATACACGCACCCCAATGTCAAAAACGCATTGATGATTTCAGGCACACTGATTAATCATGCACATTTCGATCAACCTTATCCAAATATACTGATCGCCTTTTCCAATGTCCGTGGTGAAATCATAGCTTCGCGCACCTTCACACCCGAAGACTACCTGCAAATTAAATTCACCAGCTTAAGACCGCTCCCCCCCCGGTTGCCCATCAACTTCAATATGGAAATAAAGGATCCAGGCAAACACGCGATGACTTACGAATTCAGTTTCCTGTAAAATACTAGATCAAATCAAAAACGCTCATCGGTCTTTAATTCTCAAATACATATCAATCTGGCAAACTCGCATCAGATGAAAATCGGCCCGTACATCCTCGAAAACCCTTTAATACTGGCTCCCATGGCTGGCATTACTGATCGCCCCTTTCGCATGCTTTGTCGTGAACAGGGTGCAGCACTGGCAGTTTCTGAGATGGTCACTTCCCATAAGCACCTTTGGCATTCTCGCAAAACCCAGCTCAGACTCGATCATACAGGTGAAAGCTCACCGCGTAGCGTACAAATAGCCGGTACCGACCCTGCCCAGATGGCCGAAGCCGCGCAATTCAATGTAGACAACGGTGCACAAATCATTGATATCAATATGGGCTGCCCGGCTAAAAAAGTTTGCAGCGTTATGGCAGGCTCGGCCCTGATGAAAAATGAGCCACTGGTTGCTGATATTTTACAAAGCGTAGTCAGCGCGGTTGACGTTCCGGTAACACTAAAAATACGCACTGGCTGGGATCTCGACAACCGCAATGCCATGAACATTGCCAATATCGCCGAGGCGGAAGGTATACAGGCACTCACCATTCACGGCCGCAGCCGTGCCTGCGCTTTCAAAGGTGAGGCAGAATACGAAACCATCGCCGATGTTAAGTCACGTATTAATATTCCTGTAATTGCCAACGGCGACATTGACTCCCCCGAAAAAGCTGCCAGGGTACTCGAGCAAACCAGTGCCGATGCCATCATGATTGGCCGGGGCGCTCAGGGCAGGCCATGGATTTTCCGAGAGATTCTCTACTATCTGGAACAAGGGAAAAAATTACCCGCCCCAAACACAAAAGATGTCAATTTGCTCTTGAATAAACACCTCAAAAGCCTGTATGATTTTTACGGTGAATTTGCCGGCGTACGCATCGCTCGCAAACATATTGGCTGGTACTGTAAACAGCACTTTAATCAGTCAGTTAAGATCAACTCGGAGATCATGGCCGAAGTTGAGTCATTTAGAAAAAGCATAAACAAAGTAGAATCTGCAGAGATTCAACTTGAAAAAACAATAAAATTTTTCACTCAAAAAGGGAGCTTACTGGCCGCATGAGCGCACAGAATATTTATTCCATTGATGAACGCCTGGAAAAAAATGACGAACCGCATGAAACACAACAGGCTTCTCAGATATATGATGCAGTAAAAAACTCTATCAAACGCTATCTACACGAACTCGAAGATACCGAGCCAAGCGAGATGTATGCCATGGTACTGAGCCAGATTGAACAGCCTTTGCTGGAAAGCGTGCTTGAGCACACTGGCGGCAATCAATCACGTGCGGCTGAATACCTGGGATTGAACCGTGGCACGCTACGTAAAAAGCTGCGCATCTACGACCTAGACTAAGATTTTTACTGCGTGTAGCAGTACGCTCCCCTTTCGGCATAGCCTCCACCCAGCCGTCTTTCTCGGGTATAATCACCGGCTTTTGTAATACTCGCAGACGAGACCGACAATGACCGATTCAAACCAGCGTCCTGTTCGACGCGCCCTAATCAGTGTTTCCGATAAAGCTGGCATCGTAGAATTTGCCAGAGCCCTGCACGAGCAAGGCGTAGAAATTCTCTCCACAGGTGGCACCGCTAAATTGCTAGCGGATGAATTTATACCGGTCAAAGAAGTCTCTCAGCACACCGGCTTTCCAGAAATGATGGATGGCCGTGTTAAAACACTGCATCCTAAAATTCATGGTGGCATTTTAGGTCGTCGTGGAAAAGATGATGATGTTATGAAAGAAAATGACATCGCGCCGATTGATCTGGTAGTAGTAAATCTATACCCCTTCGAAGCCACCGTTGCCAAAGAAGATTGCACACTGGATGACGCCATTGAGAACATTGATATCGGTGGCCCCACCATGGTTCGCTCCACAGCTAAAAACCATGCTTTTGTCAGCATCGTCGTTGACCCTGTTGACTACAATCGCGTACTTGATGAAATGAAATCCAGCGATGGCATTGTCTCTGATGCCACACGTTTTGATTTAGCCGTTAAAGCTTTTGAACATACTTCAAAATATGACGGCATGATCGCTAATTATCTTGGCCGTATTAATGAAGACGGTACAAAAGATGCGCTACCTCGCACCATCAACCTGCAGTTCAATAAAGTTCAGGAAATGCGTTACGGTGAGAACCCGCATCAGCAGGCGGCTTTTTATATCGACCCCGCTTCAACTGAAGCCTGCATTGCAACCGCCAAGCAAATTCAGGGTAAAGAACTCTCCTTCAACAACATCGGCGATACCGATGCTGCACTGGAATGCGTCAAGCAATTCAAAGAGCCTGCCTGCGTAATTGTTAAGCACGCCAATCCCTGTGGCGTTGCCGTCAACGACTCATTACTGGAAGCCTATAACCGCGCTTACAGTACAGACCCGGAATCAGCCTTCGGCGGTATTATCGCTTTTAACCGTGAACTGGATGGTGAAACTGCAAAAGCGATTGTTGATCGCCAGTTTGTCGAAGTTATCATTGCGCCCAGCATCAGTCAGGAAGCTAAAGATGCCGTCGCTGAAAAGAAAAATGTGCGTTTGCTTGAATGCGGCGAATGGGATGTGGATAACATTGCAGCTCGTTTAGATTACAAACGTGTTAACGGTGGCTTACTGGTTCAAGATGCTGACCTGCAGTTATTCAACTCCATGGATATCGTCAGCGAACGCAAACCTTCTGAACAAGAAATTACCGATATGCTATTCAGCTGGCGTGTCGCCAAGTTCGTCAAATCCAACGCTATTGTTTATGGCAAGGACAGTATGACCATTGGTGTTGGTGCAGGCCAGATGAGCCGTATCAACAGTGCTCGTATTGCCGGCATCAAAGCCGAGCATGCAAAACTGGACGTACCCGGCTCAGTCATGGCCTCGGATGCTTTCTTTCCCTTCCGTGATGGTATTGACGCTGCTCATGAAGCAGGTATTGTTGCGGTCATCCAGCCAGGTGGTTCAATGCGTGATGATGAAGTCATTGCCGCAGCTAACGAGCACAACATGATCATGATGCTCACAGGCATGCGTCACTTTAAACACTAGAAAGCCTCCTCATCTTCGCGCATCTCTAGGCGAAGATGAGGAAATATTTCTACTAAAGAACAACCAGGGAAAGGTTATGGCGCAAGTAAAACCTTCACTTGCTTGCTTACATCCATAGCACCATTCAAGCGCCATTCTCCCTGACTCAATTCGATGTACCATTTACCCTGAATCAACGACTGCTTAACCATGCCGATATAGCTATTGCCCTGTCCATGGTTCAGCACCAGGTATACATCATTATGATCATGCGTGGCATATTGAAGTTTTAGCTGCAAAGTATCTGGATAGTTTTCCAGACCTCCTTTATCAAAAGCCAGATTAATCCGAATCAGGCTGTCTGTATCATTCATTTCCAATGCCGCACTAAGCCCTTTTTCCTGAGCCAGAGCATCACGAGACAAGTCACGATTAATGGCCATACCTTGCTTATAATAGTCATCTGCAACCAGACCATCATCGGTAGTAACTGCTAGCCAGATCATAATAACGCCCATTACAATCGCGGAAAATGGAATTGCAATCAACATCCAGACCATAGGATAACGATACCAGGGAAGTACAGCTGTATTACTCATATTCATTTATCTGGGACCTATAAAACGCGCTTCTTCACTAATAACTAGATCTATCTGGTGATCAGCCTGCAACTTGAATTGAATTTCACTGCTACGCTTATCCAGATTTTCAGGATCAACCATTGCCCTCACTGGAATTTCGATCACACTACCAGCAGCCACTTCTATATCCTGTCTATCCATATCAAAAGATAAACCCTCTAGGCCAACCACCGTCAGATGATAACGACGAGTCACATTATCCATATTCATAACTTTGACAATATAAACATTTTCGATCCAACCTTTATTGGTTTCACGATACAAACTGTTTCGATCACGAAGCACATCCATTGCCAGGGGCTCACGAATTGAGATAGCATAAAAAGTGCTCGCAATAATCGCCAGCAGGATGATTCCATAAACTATGATTCGGGGACGTATAAAATGCGCAGTCGAACCATGCAGCATATTTTCAGTGGTATATCGAATGAGGCCTTTTTCATAGCCCATTTTATCCATGACGTCATCGCAGGCATCTATACAGGCAGCACAGGCAATACAGTCATATTGCAAACCATCACGAATATCAATACCTGTCGGACAAACCTGCACACAAATAGTACAGTCTATGCAATCACCCAAACCCTGATTTTTAGGATCAGCCCCTTTCTTACGTTTACCACGAGATTCACCACGTGCAGTATCATAAGAAATAACCAGCGTATCATTGTCGATCATAGCGCTCTGGAAACGAGCATAGGGACACATATAAGTGCATACCTGCTCACGCAACCAGCCAGCATTACCATAAGTAGCAAAACCGTAGAATATAATCCAGAACCATTCCCATGGGCCGAGATTAAAACTAAATGCATTACCCACTAATTCTCTTAATGGCGAGAAATAACCGACAAAAGTAAGACCGGTATATAAAGAAAAAATAATCCAGATAAAATGCTTGGTCGCTTTAATTCTAAATTTGTTAAACGTCCAGGGCGCCTTGTCCAGCTTCATTTGCCGAGGGCGATCACCTTCAATTTTTCTTTCTATCCATAAAAACACTTCGGTCCAGACGGTTTGCGGACAGGCATAACCACACCACAAACGCCCGGCCAAAGCGGTAAAAAAGAACAGGGATAAGGCCGCGATTATCAATAGCAGCGCTAAATAAAAGAAATCCTGTGGCCAGAAAATAATACCGAAGATATGAAATTTACGATTGGGTAAATCAAACAGGACGAGCTGGGTACCCTCCCATTCTAACCACGGAATTATGTAATACAGGCCCAACAGAACCAAAACACCGCTAACCCTCAGCGCTGCAAACAGGCCATGGACTTCTCGTGGGTAGATTTTCTCGCGCTTAGCATATAGCGACGACTCTACGTCAGTAGAAGCTGGTAGACCAGATTTCGCTACTTTAGAAACCGCTTCTTTGTTAGAAGACTCACTCATTGTCAGGCTACTGTATTAGTTTATTACCTAATTCTGTTAAATGAAAACGTAAACGATTCCGATTAACAAACCGGAATCGTTAGAATCAATGATTTTCGATAGCTGATTCAGTGCTTGGTTTTTCAGGTACTTTGCATGGTTTCAAAAAATAACAGGTCGCCATACAATTAAATACGCCGAACAACCAGAAAGTAAAAAAGCCTACTGTATAGGCACCCAAGCGACTGATATCGTAATCGATAAATATGATACTGGGATCAAAAATTGTGAAAAAGATAATCGTCGCAATACCGGCCATTATAAAAGATGGCCACAATATTGAAACGATTCTTTGTATTACGGGAACACTAGCCATAGGCCTGAATATTACACGAATCAGACTTTTTGGCTAGTGATAATTATTCCCATTCAATCATTTGCTCTCGTTTGACAGACTATATATATAAGCCGCCAGGATATGTACTTTTGCCTCACCGAGGAACTCAGCATGCGCCGGCATACGACCTGCACGACCCTTGGCAATAGACAATTTAATCGCTTTAGCAGTACCACCATACAACCAGACATTATCGGTCAGATTTGGCGCACCCATTGCCTTGTTACCAGTACCTTCTGCTGTATGGCAGGCAAAACAGAACATATCATATTTAGCCTTACCAAGCTCAGCCACTTCAGCGTCTACTTCACGACCTGCTAGCTGCTGAACATATTCAGCCACTTGAGCGACACCTTCTTCACCACCCAGGGCATCCTGCCAGGCTGGCATAGCGCCGGTACGACCATGCATAATCGTTGCCTTGATGGTCTCAGGATCATCACCATACAACCAGTCATTATCGCGAAGATTAGGGAAGCCTTTAGCACCACGTGCATCGGAACCATGACAGACTGAGCAATAGTTCACGTATAAACGCTCACCCGTGCGCATAGCATTATCACTGGCGGCCAATACCGTCAAATCTTCACCAAGAAATTTCTCATACAAAGGATCGAATTTTGCGTCGGCTACCGCAACCTCAGCTTCATACTCGCCAACTGAACTCCAACCAAGAATACCCTTATAACTACCTAAGCCCGGGTACAGTGCAAGATAGACCAGACCAAATACGATGGTGATATAGAACATATACAACCACCAGCGTGGCAGCGGTGTATTCAGTTCCTGAAGATCTTCATCCCAGACATGCCCGGTAGGCTTTGCCTCACCATCTTCTGGCAATTCCGCCTTGTTGTTTATCTGAAGCAAATACAGCATCCAGACGATTCCACCCAAGGCTATAGCGCTGATAAACCAGCTCCAGAATTCGCTATTAAAGTCAGCCATGATTACTCCTAATGTGTTTCATTATTACTAATTGGTTTGTCATCATCCATGGCCATACGTGCCGCTTTATCAAACTCGGCTTTACGACCACTTCCCCACGCCCATATTACGATGCCAACAAATACGACAAACGCAAGTACAGTCCAGATTATGTGTACATTGGTACTCATCGGCGCACTTTAATTTTGGTACCCAAAGATTGTAGATACGTAATTAGAGCATCAAGCTCAGTCACGCCTTCCAACTTGGCCGGAGCCTCTTTGATATCCTTTTCGGTATAAGGCGTTCCCACTATCATCAATGCTCTCATCTTGTCCTGAATAGACGAATTATCCAGCTGATTTTCTTCCAACCATGGATAGCTAGGCATAATAGATTCAGGTACAACGTCACGAGGATTAATCAAATGCACACGATGCCAGTCATCTGAATAACGCTCACCAACACGATGCAAATCTGGACCGGTACGTTTAGAACCCCATAAGAAAGGACGGTCATAAACAAACTCACCAGCAACAGAATAGTGACCATAACGTTCAGTTTCTGCACGGAAAGGTCGAATCATTTGAGAATGACAACCGACACAGCCTTCACGAATATAAATATCACGACCAGCCAACTGCAATGCAGTATAAGGTTTTAAGCCTGCCACTGGCTCGGTTGTTGATTTCTGAAAAAACAATGGAACAATTTGCGCCAGACCACCCCAGAGAATAACAATAATTGAAAGTACAATCAGGAAACCCAGTTTGGTTTCTACTTTTTCCTGTAACGTCATATCTGCTTCTCCTAATGCGCTTCTGCTGGCGCAGGAATGGTTGCTACAACCGGCTGACGCTTAGCGATTGTTTTAAATACGTTGTAAGCCATGATCAGCATACCGCTCAGGAACATCACGCCACCGAGGAAACGAACCACATAGAATGGGTGCATAGACTGAACACTTTCCACAAAGCTGTAGGTCAAGGTGCCATCAGCATTCACTGCACGCCACATCAAGCCTTGCATAATGCCTGAAATCCACATTGAAGTGATGTACAGCACAACACCAATTGTTGCGATCCAGAAATGCATATCGATCAGTTTTTTGCTGTGCATCTCTGTACCAAACAAACGTGGGATCAAAAAGTAAATCGCACCAATACTAATGAATGCCACCCAGCCTAAAGCACCTGAATGTACGTGGCCTATCGTCCAGTCAGTGTAATGCGACAGCGCGTTAACAGTCTTAATAGCCATCATCGGGCCTTCAAAGGTTGACATACCGTAGAAAGAAACCGATACGATCATGAATTTAAGAATTGGATCAGTACGCAACTTGTCCCAGGCACCTGATAAAGTCATCATGCCGTTGATCATGCCACCCCATGAAGGTGCCAACAGAATCAATGAGAACACCATACCCAGAGATTGAGTCCAGTCTGGTAAAGCAGTGTAATGCAGATGATGAGGACCAGCCCAGATATAGGTAAATGATAAAGCCCAGAAATGTACTACTGATAAACGATAGGAATAAACCGGACGCTCAGCCTGCTTGGGCAGGAAGTAATACATGATACCAAGGAAGCCTGCAGTCAAAAAGAAACCTACTGCATTATGCCCATACCACCACTGGATCATGGCATCCTGCACACCCGCATAAGCTGAATAGGATTTGAACAATGAAACTGGTACCGCTGCGCTATTAACAATATGCAGAACAGCTACCGTGATAATAAAGGAACCAAAGAACCAGTTTGCTACATAAATATGCTTAACCTTACGCGTTGCGATTGTTCCGAAGAAAACAACTGCATAACTCACCCAAACTACGGCAATAAGAATATCAATGGGCCATTCCAGCTCAGCATACTCTTTTGATGAAGTGATACCCAACGGCAGGGTAATAGCCGCTAGCAGGATAACAGCTGTCCAGCCCCAGAAGGTAAAAGCTGCCAACTTAGGCGCGAACAATCTAACATGACAGGTTCGCTGAACAGCATAATAAGAGGTCGCAAATAAAGCAGATCCACCAAAAGCAAAAACAACTGCATTGGTGTGCAAGGGACGCAGACGCCCAAAGGTCAGCCAGGGCGTATCAAAATTCATTGCAGGCCAGGCCATCTGAGAGGCGATTAGTACGCCAACCGTCATGCCCACAATACCCCAGATCACTGTCATCACAGCAAATTGTCTGACGACTGTGTAGTTATAGGTCATGGTTTCATCATTCATAGATGCATCCTTCTTGGTTCCTACGGAACTGTTATTTTTCAAAAGTATATTAGAATAATTCTATATGATTCAAGACAACTAATCTATAAATTATAGGCTCAAAATCGGAACTAACTAATAATATATTTGTCTATATATGCCTTGCACGGATACCGCTTGCTTAACGCGGCATCAGAAAATAAAAAACTCCCGTACTTCATAAAATTATTCGTCATTGCGTGCTAGTTATATCTGGGGCGGAATTCAACCATAGAATTAAAATCAATTCAAAAGAAACCAACAAAAAACAGGGTTATCTACAA
>JAGLQT010000260.1 GCA_023136715.1 Gammaproteobacteria bacterium
GTGCGAGTGATGTTGTCAGCAACCAGCGAGGTCAGTAATGAATCGATGGTGCCCAGGCCTGCCAGTGTAATGGCGGAGATGACCATGGTGCCGAGTAGCGCAGCATCAAAAATTGGCATTCTTAGTTCAGGGAAACCGGTTGGGATGTCACCAATAATGGGCGTGTTGCTGCCAACAAAGAATACTAAGTAACTGACAGTACCAACAACCAGGGCCAATAAAGGTGATGGAATCATCTGGTTTAATTTTGGAATAAATTTGGGTACACCATAAACAACTATCAGAGTGATGATACCCAGTAAAGCGGATGCTGAGTCGATGTTACCCAGAAAATCGGGGATGGCAGCGGCAGCAGCGATGGGTTTTGAAACAGCGGCGTGGCCGAACAGGGGGCCGAGTTGTAGCAGGATGATGATCACGCCGATACCGCTCATAAAACCGGACACGACGGGGTGCGGCACCAGCTCAATATATTTACCAATGCGTAGTATACCGAACAGGATCTGGAACAGGCCACCCATGACGACGACGGTGAAGGCCAGTGCTGCGCCGTGTGCAGGATCGTCGGGGAACATGCCGGTGTATTGTATAAAAATCGCCGCCATCACCACCGTCATTGGGCCTGTCGGGCCGGAAACCTGTGAGGGTGTGCCGCCGAATAATGCCGCAAAGAAACCAACGAAAATCGCGCCGTACATACCGGCGATGGGACCAACACCAGAGGCAACGCCCATGGCCATAGCGAGAGGAAGCGCAACCACGGCTGCGGTCAGGCCGCCGTAGATGTCACCACGGATATTATTAAAGTGTAGACCGTTGATATATTGCATGATTTTATTATTTTTTTTTAAAATTAAAGATGCTAGACATTAGCACAGAGTGTTTTTTATATCACTATTGTGCCTATTCCAGTTGTCATATTGGGTTTATTTACTGGTTCGTGATAATGTCAGGGTTTATTTTTTAACTCAATTTTTTTGCTCATTAAATTTTGGATGTAGATTAAATATGTTTGATTTTAAGGCGTTGTTGTCAGATCCCCTTCGTTTACTGCCGTTCATGTCATGGATAGGCAATTGTACAAAGCCCAAAGTATTACAGGCCGACATTATTGCGGGTATTACTGTGGCTCTGGTATTGGTGCCGCAGTCGATGGCTTATGCGCAGCTAGCTGGCTTGCCTCCGTATTACGGCCTGTATGCCTCTTTTTTGCCTGGCATCGTCGCCGCTTTGTTTGGGTCATCGCGCCAGTTGGCTACCGGTCCGGTAGCAGTGGTCTCATTGATGACCGCAGCGGCGTTGGAACCTTTGGCTTTATCGCCTGAGCTGTACGTGGCTTATGCTTTGACCATGGCCTTGATGGTCGGGATATTCCAGTTGTCATTGGGCGTTTTGCGACTGGGCGTGCTGGTCGACTTTTTATCACACCCAGTAGTGATCGGTTTTACCAATGCGGCGGCGATTATTATTGGCACTTCCCAGCTCAGTAAAATATTTGGTGTGACTGATTTTGCTAAAGGCGAGCATCAGTATGAGACCATCTGGAATGTGATTGTGGCGGCAACCACCGATACCCACATGCTGACCTTGATAATGGGGCTGCTGGCTATTGGTATTATGGTGGTATTGAAAAAAATGGCACCAAAGGCGCCTAACGTATTGATTGCAGTGGTGGTGACCACGGTGCTTTCATGGATGATGGGTTTTGATGGCAAGGGTGGCCGTGTTGTCGGTGAGGTGCCAGCGGGTATTACTATGCCAATGCTGCCATCAGGTATTGAATGGGATGTGGTTGTTCAATTAATTACCACAGCAGTGATTATCGGCATTATCGGTTTTATGGAGGCGGTTTCGATTGCCAAGGCAATGGCGACACAAACTCGTCAGCGGCTTGACCCGAATCAGGAATTGATAGGTCAGGGTCTGGGTAACCTGGTTTCTGGTATGTTCCAGGGTTATACCGTATCTGGTTCATTCTCGCGATCAGCGGTGAATATCAGTGCTGGCGCGGTCACCGGTTTTTCATCGGTAGTGACGGGTGCGGTTGTAGGTATTACCTTGCTGTTCTTAACGCCGCTGCTCTATCATTTGCCACAGGCCACGTTGGCGGCAGTGATTATGATGGCGGTGATTAACCTGGTGAAGGTTCGCCCGATTATTGATGCCTGGAAAGTGCAGCCACATGACGGCATTGTTGCGATAGTTACTTTCTTGCTTACCCTGATTGTTGCACCTCATCTGGAAACCGGCATTGTTGTTGGTGTCATTCTTTCTCTGGGCCTGTTCCTGTTCCGTACCATGCGTCCACGTATTTCAGTATTGTCGCGTGATCTTGATGGTACTTTGCGCGATGCAGAAGTTCAGAAGCTGGATACCTGTGACAATATTTCGGTGATCCGTTTTGATGGTCCTTTGTACTTTGCAAACACCGGTTATTTTGTTGATACCATTCTCGATAGAGTGGCGAAAAAGCCAAATCTTAAATTTGTCGTAATTGATGCAGAAGGCATTAATGAGGTAGATGCCACTGGTGAGGAAATGTTGCACGAATTGGCGACGCGTTTGAAATCGTTGGGTATTGAGTTGTTAATAGGACGTGCCAAGAAACAGATTATGGATATTTTTAGACGTACTGGTTTTATGGAGCATTTGGGTAAGGATAAATTTTTCCGTTTACGTACTCATGCGTTTAATTACGCATGGGGTAAATTGGAAGAAGGGCATAAGGATACCTGTCCTATTCATATCGCCAAACCTTTGAGTGATGAAGAGGTTGAAGAAATTGCGGAGGCAGAGGCCGAAGCTGGGGCAACAATTGTAACAACAGCCGAGGCGCTAAAAGGTGAAGCTGAAGCTGATGAGAAAAAAGCTGAGGGCTGATG
>JAGLQT010000261.1 GCA_023136715.1 Gammaproteobacteria bacterium
GCCCAACCCGCGCCATTGCGATTAAATTGATAAAGCAGCTCAGCTTCCAGTTCATATTCATACTTACCCGGCTGACAGGCTTTCATTGCATTGATATGCCCCTGCACTGAAATTTTCGCCGCCTTGCGCATCAACTTAATTTCATCTCTACTCTTGTACAAACGCATGTCGTGCAACAGATAATCCAGTGAAACGAATTCATTCGGCGCATGCACGCCTCCACGCGAACCCTTACGCAGGCTGTTCACACAGTTCATCACATGTTTATCAAATTCGGGATTCAACCCAATGGTGTAATACACGCTCTCACAATGTTCCATCAAGCCTGGCAGAATATCTTCCAGATCATCAATGGGAAAGGCATCATCCGCAGCAAAATGTTCGACGGCACCTTCCGGCCCATAACGATAGCCGTTCCAGATTTCCTTGACCTTATCGCGCTCACGACAGAACAAAATGTACTCTGCATTCTTACGTCCCGGCACCAGCACGACTACGGCCTCGGGCTCGACAAAGCCACTTAAATAATAGAAATCGCTATCCTGCCTGAAACTATGCTCAACATCGCGGTTGCGAATCAACAGGGGAGCCGCAGGCAAGATGGCAATGGAGTTTTCACCCATCATTTTCATTAACTGTTTGCGACGCTGGGCGTAAATTCTGTTATTCATCAATCTTTTATCACGATCGGGGTTTAGTGAAGGGTGGGTGAAGGAACTAGATTCTGAAGCTCCTCATTGATCAGCAGGACTCCGGTACGAACGTATTCCACCACTTCAACGAAAGCATGCTCATCTTCTTCGGTTGCATCAGCTACTTCAATAACGTCATCATCACCGATATTATGTCCAGCACGGGAAATTTCGATGAAATCCAGCAATATTTCCTGCGTATCACCCGGCAACTTGGTGTCATCGCTGATACCACCGGCAGCCAGACCATAAACAAAACCCTGACACCAGTTCGACAGAGCCTCTGTACGTCCCATCAGATCTTCATCATCGTCCGGCAGCAACATGTAAAAGCTGCCAGAAATATCATTGACCGTTTCCATGGTCACCTGATGCAGCTCGGACAATTGGTGCACGGTATCATGCAACAAAACATTACCCTCTTCCTGGTCGCCCAGCACATGGCCTATCCATTCCGACAGTTCTATAGCACCACGTGCACACAACATGCCGCATAAAACCCCGTGCGATTCAGCCGCACCCATCATGGCATTCACTTTAAATAATGCCTCATCCAGCACTTCAATATCAGGTTGTGTATTCATAATTATTGAACTTTGTAATTTTGACCCATTCTACCACGTGCAAAGATTTCAATATTTTTCTCGTTATACATTTGACCATCACCCAATCACATCCTACTATTAGTCGCATGAATGAGACAAAAACGAAAATAAGCCACCTCGAAGATCAGGCTAATGAATTATTGGAGCTATGCCAACGCCTTAGCAACGAAAATTCTGACCTGCGTAAACAGCTCCACAACCTGTCCAGCGAACGTTCCGGCCTGATTGAACTAAAAGAACAGGCTCGCACACAAGTTGAGGGCATGATTACACGCCTACGCTCCATGGAAAACGCTTAAACCACACCTCAGAGGTTCTGCTGTGAACAATCAAGAATCACTGACTATCAAGATTCTAGAAAAAGAATACCGCGTTGCCTGTCCGGCTGAAGAAAAAGAGACACTCCTCGCCTCAGCCAACATGCTCAACGAAAAACTAAACGAAATCAAAGATAAAGGTTCCGTTATCGGTACCGAACGTATTGCTGTGATGGCTGCGCTCAATATGAGCCATGAACTTTTAAATGGTCAGGCTCTCACCGAAGAGCATGCAGAATTAAATGATCGCATTGACAGCTTGTCAGAAAGAATTGACAACACTATGCGGAACATTAAACTTATTTAGGAGAGTCCCGCTCTGGCGAGGCTCCCAAATTTGGATGTCTCTGGGGTATACGTAAGCAACCTGTTTTATCCCTTGAGCCTTAAATACTGTCTTTGGGGACATAGCTGTCTGTACAGTGTGCATTACCGCTTTGCGGGAAGCCTGACGTGCAATCGCTGTTCCCACCTGAACCTACCGGTTCAAGGTCGACGGTGTTAGCTACGGTACTCCCGGAGATTTCTTCTAAAACATTTCACATGTCAGCACAAACAAACCCAAACCTGCTACGTCAGCAAAAACGCGAACAACGGCGCCAACTCAGTGCTTCACAACAGGCACAACATGCTGAGCAACTGGGCACACGAATTCTGCAACACAATACATTTATCGACTGCCAGCGCATTGCCGCTTATCTGGCCAATGATGGAGAGATCGATCCTGTACATATTATCGAGCAGGCCTGGAACCTGGGAAAACAGGTTTATCTACCGGTTCTGTCGGCGCACGAAAATAGCCTGCTATTCGCCCGCTACGAAGCCAATATGCCAATGTGTCGCAATGAGTTTGGTATAGAAGAACCCAACAGCGCGCCCGAGCACTGGCTCAAAGCCGAACACATGGATTTAATATTAGTACCACTGGTTGCCTTCGACGAACGGGGCAATCGCACGGGTATGGGCGGCGGCTTTTATGACCGGAGCCTGGCCAATACCCGGCAACAGGAAAATTCTACCCACCTTATTGGGTTAGCGCACGAAATACAGAAAACTGCCCAGTTAGAGGTGCAGAGCTGGGACATCCCCCTGCACGCCATTGCTACCGAAAGCGACTTCTACAAGGCCTGATCAGTCGTTCGATAGAAACAGCTTGTACGCCGGGTTCTCGGTTTCATCCCAATACGGATAACCCAGCTCATCCAGATAAGCATTTAAAGCCTTACGCTCGCTCTTAGGTGCCTGCAAACCCACCAATACACGCCCATAAGCCGCACCATGGTTACGATAATGGAACAGGCTGATATTCCAGCGCTTGCCAATGCGAGTCAGGAAATCCAGCAGTGCGCCGGGGCGTTCGGGAAACTCAAAACGATAGACAATTTCATCTTCCAGATCCGCATTGTGACCACCGACCAAATGGCGTACATGAATCTTGGCCATTTCATTATCCGTCATATCAACGACAGGATATTTTTTGGATTCCAGCTTGGCGATCAGCTCGTCTTTCTCAGCAAAACCTTCACTCAGCTGAATACCGGCAAATACGTGCGCTTTATCATCATGAGAATAGCGATAATTAAATTCGGTAATGCCACGCCTTCCCAGGGTATTACAAAAAGTTCGGAAACTACCGGGGCGCTCGGCAATAGTGACACCCAGCAAAGCTTCACGCTGCTCACCCAGTTCTGCACGCTCGGCAACATGACGCAGGCGATCAAAATTCATATTGGCGCCACTATTAATAGCCACCAATGTTTGGCCAGAAATATTTTCACGCTCGATATATTTCTTCATTCCCGCCACGGCTAGCGCACCTGCCGGCTCCATGATGGAACGGGTATCATCAAAAATATCCTTGATCGCAGCACAAATTTCATCGGTGCTGACACAGATAATCTCATCGACACACTGTTTTGCGACACGATAAGTCTCCTTACCCGCCTGACGCACAGCAACCCCATCGGCAAAAATACCCACGTGATCCAGCACCACGCGTTTTTTATGCTTGAAGGCTTCGGCCATGCACGGCGCATCATCCGGCTCGACACCAATCACCTTGACCTCGGGACGAAGATGCTTGATAAATGCGGCCACGCCCGCGATTAGACCACCACCACCGACCGGTACAAACACGACATCAATATCACCACCATACTGACGCAGAATTTCCATACCAATGGTTCCCTGGCCGGCAATCACATCTGGGTCATCAAAGGGATGAATAAAATCCAGCTTCTGCTTCTCCGCCAGTGCGACAGCGTGTTGATAGGCATCATCATAAGCATCGCCGATCAATATCGCCTTAGCACCGTAAGATTTCACCGCATTTACCTTAATCGCCGGTGTCGTTTTGGGCATCACGATGGTGGCTTTAATGCCTAAACGCTGCGCCGACAGCGCCACGCCCTGAGCATGATTACCCGCCGATGCGGCAATCACACCTTTAATTTTTTTCCGCTGCGAGAGCTGATAAATACAGTTATAAGCACCGCGTAATTTGAACGAGAATACCGGCTGCATATCCTCACGTTTCAACAATACCTTGTTATCTACGCGCACACTCAATAAGCGCGAATATTCCAGCGGCGTTTCTTCCGCAACATCATAAACCCGCGCGGCCAGTATTTTTTCTATGTATTTTTTTGTCATGAAGCCAGTCACTTAAGCATTATTTTTCATGACTATAGCAGAGCAATGATTCAATCGGCCACTGTTTAAGCGCAAAGGCAGAAAATACGTTCATGACTTCCTGCCCTCAGGCGAGTAAAATTCCCCTTTTGACTAAAGACGTTTAGGGAAAAGACCAAAATGACCCAAGATGAAATGAAAAGAAAAGCGGCTGAAGCCGCCATGGAATATGTCGTCACCGACGCGATTGTAGGCGTGGGCACAGGCTCGACGGTTAACCACTTTATCGACTGCCTGGCCGACATTAAAAACAAAATTGAAGGCGCTGTTTCCAGTTCGGAAGCATCGACTAAACTCATGCAGGCACACGGCATCGAGGTTTTTGATCTCAACAACGTCAGTAATATCCCGGTTTACATCGACGGTGCAGATGAATCCGACCACTACCTCAACCTGATCAAAGGCGGCGGTGGCGCACTCACCCGCGAAAAGATCATTGCCGGCGCCAGTGACAAATTCGTCTGTATCGCCGACGAAAGCAAACTGGTCGATGTTATGGGTAAATTCCCATTACCGGTTGAAGTCATTCCGATGGCGCGCAGCTTTATTGCCCGCGAACTGGTTAAACTTGGTGGCCAACCCGTCTGGCGTGAAAACTTCATTACCGACAACGGCAATGTCATTCTGGATGT
>JAGLQT010000262.1 GCA_023136715.1 Gammaproteobacteria bacterium
ATCGCTCAGATCAAAGCGTTTAAACAAGCTTTGATTTCCACACAATCCGCCACCGAAGCCACTGAACTGGGTTTTGAAGTCGGCACACGCACCAGCGTGGATGTTTTATTGGCACAGGGTAATTTATTCAAAAGCCAACGCGATTATGCCAAAGCGCGTTATGAGTACATTTTAAAATTGCTCGAATTAAAATTTGCTGCCGGACTTTTAACAACCGCAGACATTGAACACATCAGCCAGTGGTTATCGGCTTCATGAGTTTGCTGTTGTGAGTGAGTCATCGGGACTGCAATTACAACGCTGGCTACACCCCAAATTCTGGGGTATGTGGTTGTTCTTTGGTTTTCTGCGCATCGTCACTTTCCTGCCGCTAAGGGTCATTGAATCTATCGGCGCTTTTTTAGGCTGGCTAGTTTATCGACTGGTACCATCGCGCCGCCGCGTCACCCGCATCAATATTCAGCAGGCCTACCCCGAATACAAAGAAGACGAAATAAAAAAACTGATCAAGGCCAGTTACAAAAGTCTGGGCATTTCAATTTTTGAAATGGCATTAGCGTGGTGGGCAAGCCGCGACTATTTACGCAAACACTGCACCGTTGAAGGCATGGAACACCTCGAAGCGGAACTCGCCAAAGGCAAAGGCGTGATCATGTTAACCGGGCATTTTTCCACGCTCGAAATCGGCGGCATACTGCTGGCTTTATACACACCGTTAAACGCGGTTTATAAAAAAGCACACAACCCGATGTTTAATACTTTCATGCATTTTTATCGCAACAAGCATCTGCAAAAAGCTATTCCTAATACCAGCGTGCGTGATTTCATCAAAGGCCTGCGTAATGGTACGGCAACCTGGTATGCGCCCGACCAGGACTTCACCGAGAACATTGTATTTGCACCTTTCCTTGGTGGTATCGCAGGAACATTAACTTCGACTGCCAAAATGGCAGAGATGACCGGTGCCAGTGTGGTGCCTTTTTATCCGCAACGTTTAGAAAATGGTAAAGGCTATAAACTGGTGATCCTGCCCGCACTTGAAAACTTTCCTTCGGGCGATCAATGCGAAGATGCCACCCGGGTAAATCAGGCGATAGAAGAAATGGTCAGAAAAAATCCTGAGCAATACGCATGGATTCATAAACGCTTTAAAACCCAGCCGGAAGGCCGGCCTTCGATTTATTAGTATGTTTCTCTATCGCCTTCTTATTTTTATTCTTTCGCCGCTAATTCTGGCGCATTTAATCTGGAAGAGTTTTCGGCTTGGTCAATCACGTTTTTTATCACAACGACTAGGTTACAGACTACAACACCTGCCGCAAGGCTGTATCTGGTTTCATTGCGCCTCGGTCGGCGAAACCAACACCATTCTGCCGCTGTTGCACGAACTGCACAAACGTCATCCTGATACACCGTTTTTAA
Source organism: Gammaproteobacteria bacterium (assembly GCA_023136715.1). Classification (GTDB taxonomy): domain Bacteria; phylum Pseudomonadota; class Gammaproteobacteria; order SZUA-229; family SZUA-229; genus LH-M37. The sequence goes on from JAGLQT010000262.1 coordinate 1,423, forward strand.
TTACCACCAACACCACTACCGGTGCTGAAATTGTCGAACGACAAAATCTGCCATGGCTATTTCATGCATTTCTACCTATGGACTGGTGTTTGACCACGCTAGCTTTTATTCGCCAGCTTAAACCTAAAGCTCTTTATCTGGTCGAGACCGAGCTTTGGCCTAACCTTATAGTACTGTGCAATGGCAAAGGTATTCCAGTCAACATTATCAATGGACGACTCTCTAACAAAACCACAAAAGCGAACAGCTGGGTGCGTTCTGTTTACAAACAAATTTTATCGAAGGTGCAGCATATTTATGTGCGCTCCGAAGCTGATCAAAAAAATTACCTAAGCCTTGGCGCTATGAATAACCAGGTTTCTATACTGGGCAATCTTAAATTTATTCCGCCAGCTTCGATCAATGCCGAATCACAGGCTCTTACACAGCGTGATTACGTACTGGTGGCTTCTTCACACAACGATGAAGAGTTCCAGATAGCAAAAGTCTGGAACACTCTAAACAGAAAAGAACTGTTAGTCATTGCACCGCGCCATCCTGAGCGTCGCGACAACATCATCAAGCAACTCAAACAAGCCGGGCTGGATTTAAACACGATTGCCCTGCGCAGCCGGAACGACAGCATTAATGAGCAGACGCGCATTTATTTGCTCGATACTATTGGTGAGTTGATGCAATGGTTTGAGCCAGCGAAATTGATCATCATGGCAGGCTCGTTCATTCATCGGGGCGGCCATAATATTCTGGAACCTGCCCATTTCGGCAAGGCCATTGTATTTGGTCCGCACATGGAAAGTTTTATCGATGAAAACGAATTATTAACTGAAAAGGGTGCTGCGCTACAGGTTCAATCTTTTGAAGAACTGGGCAATACGATTGCGGTGCTACTTGATAACAAAGCATCTCGCATCGAACTGGAAGATAATGTTAAGAAAACCTTGCAGCCGTTTGCCAGTATTGTTACTGATTATGCTGATGTGATTGATAAAACCATCAGCCAATAACTTGCTAGCCTTCTGAATACCCCTGCAATAACCGCTTCCAGTTAGCCTCATCAAAATAGAAAGTTTGATTCAACGATTTAAATTTCATCAAGGAACGTTTTAAACGTGCAAGGTTAGAGGCTTTCCATGAATCACCCAGATAACGAAACGCGCCTTTATCGAAATCGATTAAATAAACCTTGTTATCGCTGAACAGAATATTTCTCGCATTCAGATCGGCATGATAAACATCATGATCATGAAACTGGCGAATACAGCGCCCTACTTGTTGCCACGCCGAATCATCCAGAGCCGATGACATCAATTGATCAGCCAGTGTCTGGGCATGGGGGATTTCCAGCGTAATGAGCGCTGCACGAAAAAATAATCCCGATTGTTTTGCACTCGCTGCCACCGGAACAGGTGCGGCTAATCCCAGTCTTTGTAACTGATGCAATAAACGAAATTCTTTGAATGAGCGAGTATGTTCATGGTTAATACCAAAATAACGATCAGCCAGTAACTTTGCAACCATGCCACCACGAAGATACTGCTTGAGCACCAGATCGTGACCCTGATATTGATAAAATATAGGTTCACTACGTCCGATGGCCACCGCTTTCCCTGTCGCTGCCTTTGGCTCGGGACAAAACAACGTTTCGTCTGGATGTTCAATCAGCATCGCATCATATAGGATATGATCCTGACCTATTTTTTTAAGTTGTATATTTTCTTCCGATGACACTGTCACAATTTAGCCTTTCAAATCCACCGAAGAATGTTTGTATTCTTCGCTTATCCGCATTGGGTGATATTACTCATGCCTTGCCAGTTTTGCGAACCTTGCAAAAACGCTGGCCAAATACCGCTATCACATGGATTATCGGCAAAACCGAATATCAACTGGTCAAGGATATTGAGGGCGTTGAGTTTATCACCTTTGATAAATCGCAGGGTTTGGCTGCTTATAAGGCGATACGGCAAGAATTGAAAGCACGGCATTTCGATGTTTTGCTGCACATGCAATTATCACTGCGAGCTTCGGCGATCAGTTTTTTTGTCCACGCCGATATCAAGCTAGGTTTTGATAAAGAACGCGCCAAAGATT
>JAGLQT010000263.1 GCA_023136715.1 Gammaproteobacteria bacterium
TTTGAACTCATCCCCATCTGTCCCGAAGTCGAAGCTGGTTTAACCATTCCCCGCCCACCGGTACAACTCACTGGCGGCATAGAACAGCTCAGGCTTATTGGCCGTGACGATCCCAGCATCGATATTACTGAATTAATGCGCGACTACTGCCAGAAAAAAATCCCTAACCTCGACCAGCTTTGCGGCTTTATCGCCAAAAGCCGTTCACCCAGCTGCGGCTGGAATAGCGCGCCGGTTTTCAACGATGAAGGCAAACCCACCACAGAAACTGCCAGTGGCATCTTCACCCAATCGCTCATAAGCCATAACCAACACCTTCCCATTATCGAAGAAACCCAGCTTGAACTGACTGATGCGCTCAATGAGTTCATTCAGTCAGTTTCACTATATAAGGAACAGCATTTCCCTTCTATCTGAAAACCTTGCTATCCGATTAGTAGAAACTATAGTAAAAAATAAATTCTGATAATATCCACACAACAAATACAATACGGATTTTGAAACAGGTAAGTAACAATAAAACTTTTACAGGAAACAATAATGAAAACCATTAGTTTAAAACGGCTTTCTGCTGCCACTCTGGTTGCTATGGGCATGTGCGCAACACCTGCTCTCGCTGAACCAACATTGGAAATCAGCGGCGCAGTCGAGGTCGAATTTAACACTGGAGATGACCACACATCTGCCACTAGTGGCGACATTGCTCTTGCCACTGTCGCACTCAACTTCGATGCGCAGATCAACAACAACGTTAGTGCACACATAGTAGTACTGCACGAAGATGATGACACTGATCCTCCAGTGATTGATACCGGCATCATATCTATCACTAATGATTCCATGTTCATGAATGCAGGCCGCATGTTCATCCCTTTTGGTAACTTCGAAAGTCACATGGTTTCTGATCCACTGACACTGGAAATTGCAGAAACACAGGAAGCCGTTATTGAAGTCGGTTATGAAGCCGATGGTTTGCGCGCTTCAGTTTATGCATTCAATGGTGGAGCCGATAAAAACGAAGCCGATAATGATGTTGTCGATGACTTTGGCATCAGCATTGGTTACAACATGAAAATGGATAGCATGTCTCTCGACCTTGGCTTCGACTACATCAACAACATGGCTGAAACCGACAGCATTGAAGGCACAGTAATTGGTGGCGGCCCTGGCGGCGGCACCATTGAAGAACACACTGCGGGCATAGCACTGCATGCCATTATCAACATGGATGCACTCACCGTCATTTTTGAACACATCACTGCTGCTGATGATTTCAACACCGCCGACCTTGATTTCAATGGCGAAAATGCCAGCCCATCCGCAACCAACCTTGAACTGGCCTACACCATGAATATGGGCGACCGTGAAATGACGATGGCGGTTGCTCACCAGAGAACATCTGACATAGATGCTAGCGCATTGCCTGAATCACGCAATATGATTTCAGTTTCAACCACCATCGTTGATGATGTTGGCTTCGCTGTTGAATACAGCAGCGCCAGTGATTACGAAACAGCCGATGGCGGCACCGGTGAATCTGGCGGCATGCTGACAGCACAGTTGGCGGTTGAGTTTTAATTTAAAAACTAAAACTTGATTCAATAAAAAGGGGAACGTTAGTTCCCCTTTTTTGTGGCTGATATAAGTTCAAAAAATAATAAAAAAGCTTTGGACCGCAAAGGGCGCAGAGAAAATCTTATATCAGGATATTAGAAAGAATTGTTCTCTGACCCGGGTTTTGTATTAGTGAAGGTGTCCACATTAGCGAGGGAGGTTCACGTCCTGCTCAAGCATCTTGTTAGACGGTTTTGGTTTAGTTGATGTGTCCTCATTCCCTCCATCATTGGAGCTTTGTACATACCAAGGCTTGGTGACTATATATGATAGAACTAGCCATAGTGTAATCGTCAGTCCAAGTATAATAGCCCAAGTTGCGGCCAATCCTTCCAAACGCGACAGTACTATAACTATCGTTGGAGGTGGGGAAGGAATATAGCCAATATGGGTTACAAATAACTTTATAGGCTCGATTTCAGTCACCATAACTGCTGGGATATAAATAGCGGCAGAAAAAACAACTGGGGAATAAATTGTTGCCACGATCAAAAAGTGTAGCCACCTTCTTTCACCATAATACAGAGTAACCCGCTCGAAAACCGGTGAATTCAGTAGTAATTGAATTTCTGGATTTTTATTTATGAATGGCCCTAACTTTAAATGAAGGCGCCTAAGCTGTACGGCAGTAGCAATAGAGATGAAAAATAGAATAATTGGTGCACAAATAATTGTTAGGCGATAAGGTACGGCTGGTAATTTATAAGATCCTATCTGGTATTGTTTCTGCGGAATTATTTCTTTTAGCCTCTTATTTACAGCACGGTTGAGCATAGGTAGTTCATCCAATCTTACATCCTTACCTAAACTTGACCCCGCTTGTTGCTTCGCTTCGTTTATATATTTCTCTACTGATGAAAACTCAAACAAAATTTCAGCTATATGCTGAGACTTTTTATGAAGATCTTCCAATTGGAAGCCCCAGTCAGAAAAGGCTATTATGAATAACCCGAGTCCTGCCATTGCAATAAGACGTAGTCGCGAATTGAAGCTTCGAAGAAGCTTTATCCAGATTTCTGATTGTTCCATGTATTTTGACCACCTAACGTTTTGCTAAGGGGCGCGACGTAAGGAGCGTCCCAGTGAGCGAGAGCGAATGACTTGAGCTAATTGTTAGGGATCATAGACGATTGGCCGTAAAAATAGTGGCCGTAATAATCCCGATAAAGAACCCGATATATAACAGCCTAGTTGCCCACTTCTTGGTAATCTTCCACAAATCTCCCTTGCGTTTAAGTTCTAGCTTACTATTCTCATCTTCTTCCTCTAAGCGTTTAGCAGCAAAATAGAATCGGCCAGCATCCGCACGCCAGGCAAGAACCCCAGATAATACTGAAACTGCAAAACCAACAAGGGATGTAAGAACCAGAAACTGCTGCGTAGGCGTTAGGGCTGGCTCTGGCTTTTCTGATGTCAGCGTCAAGAAGAATATACCTAGAGCACCCGTTGATAGTGTAACAATAAGTTTGCGTCGCTCAATGCCAGCCTCTCTTGCTTTGTTGTGGAAGTTTTGTGAAAGTTCACTCATGATTGACCCCTAACGTTTGAGGTAAGCAGCGTGATCTAGCACCACTTTTGTGG
>JAGLQT010000264.1 GCA_023136715.1 Gammaproteobacteria bacterium
GTTCAGCGCTGGGAAGTTCTGAAAATGACAGCCTGCACAAGGCACATCTGTCTGTCTTGCAAAAGCCGGCACCGCATTGGCTACCTGTGAAAAAAAGGTACTGCCGATAAGCAGCATAGTTGTTAGTAAGCATGAAGACCCTATCAGGGACTTTATGCCTGTTTTTTTATTTATCATTATTCTTCTACTCCAGGGGGGTTATTTTTATGGATCCTTCTACTTTTATTTTTATAATCCTTAGCCAATCATATATTATTATCAGTCTAAAGTAATCATAAAAACAATATAATCAAACACTTATACACCCTTAACATTATTATGGTATTAAAAAATCTCATTACCCAGAACCTAGTCCCTGAACTCGCTTAGAAATCTTTTGACGAGTACAATATGCCTGCTTGAATTAAAGGTACTAAAAACATGCCAAACCTACACACCAGCAATATAAAAAGCCTGCCTCTTCTACATAAAGGAAAAGTTCGCGACATTTATGATATCGATGAAGATCACATGTTAATTGTGACCACAGATCGTATTTCTGCTTTTGATGTAGTGATGCCTAATGCTATTAACGGTAAAGGCTCAATCCTTAATGATGTCACCACTTTCTGGATGAACAAGCTTGCTCATATCATCCCTAACCAGCTAAGTAACGTACCACTCGAAGATGTTTTACCGGATGCAGACGAAAGAGCTGAAGTTGCTGATCATGCGATGATCGTCAAAAAACTCAAAGCCTTACCGGTTGAAGCGATTGTTCGCGGCTACCTGATCGGTTCGGGCTGGAAAGATTATCAGGCCACAGGTTCTGTCTGCGGTATTGAGCTACCCGCTGGTTTGCAACTCGCTGACAAACTACCAGAAGCTATTTACACACCCTCTTCCAAGGCCGCTGTCGGTGAGCACGACGAAAACATCAACTTTGCACAAACAGAAGAATTACTAGGTAGTGATATTGCTGCACAGGTTCGTGATGTCAGCCTGCAACTCTATAAGGAAGCCTCAGATTTTGCACTGGAACGTGGCATTATCATCGCCGACACCAAGTTTGAATTTGGACTGGATAAAAATGGCCAACTGACTTTAATCGATGAAGTTTTAACACCCGATTCATCTCGCTTCTGGCCAGCTGATCAGTACCAGCCCGGTATCAGCCCACCCAGTTTTGACAAGCAGTTCGTGCGAGACTATCTGGAAACACTGGACTGGAACAAAACCGCACCGGGACCAACACTGCCCGACGACGTAATTCAAAAATCAGCTGAAAAATACCAGCAGGCCAAACAACTGCTCACCCAGTAAAAACCATGCGCGGCATTTTTATTACAGGCACAGACACGGATGTTGGCAAGACTTATATCGCCTGCAAGCTTGCCAGACAACTCACCTCTGAGGGCCTCAAAGTTATTCCAAAAAAACCCATCGAGTCTGGCTGCCAAAATAAAGATGGTGAACTCATTCCCGCTGACGCATCCGCACTCAAGCTGGCCGGTGCTTATGATGGTGATTTATCTGATGTATGCGCATACCGATTTGAGGCTCCACTATCACCGGTACGCGCGGCAGGCATGAAAAACCAACGCATTACTATCAAACAACTTGAGCATGCCTGCCAACATAATACGGATGCTGGCTTTGCATTAATCGAAGGTGCGGGTGGTTTTTATTCACCACTGGCTACCGATGGCCTCAATGCAGATTTAGCTAAAGCACTTCAACTGCCGGTACTGCTAGTTGCCAATGACAGGCTTGGCTGTATTAACCAGATTTTGCTCACGGCTGAAGCAATTTCAAATCGTGGACTTAAACTCGCAGCGGTTGTTCTTAATAAAAAATATTCCACAAACAATCAAGAAATGGATAATGCAGAAGACTTACGTGGATATATTTCAGCTCCCATCTATCAGATCGAAAACAATCAGGAAACACTTGTTGCCTTAAGCCGACACCTACAGTCGCTATAAACAAAAAAGCCACGAGTAAAACACTCATGGCTTTTTCTTATCCGGAAAAGTTAAAACATTAACTAACGGATATCAACTCCACTTTAAATACCAGAGTTGCATTTGGTGGAATCACACCACCAGCACCAGCAGCGCCGTAACCCATTCCTGGCGGAATAGTCAGCTTGCGTGTACCGCCGACTTTCATACCGGCAACGCCCTGATCCCAACCCTGGATCACCTGACCGCCACCCAGTTTAAAACTAAAGGTTTCATTGCGATCAAGACTTGAGTCGAACTTGGCACCATCGGTTAACCAACCTGTGTAATGAACTTCAACGGTCATACCCGCGGTTGCTTCATCACCTTCGCCGACAACCTGATCTTCAATTTGCAATTCTTCAGACATGTTTATCTCCTGTCATTATCTATAAACAAAAAAGGGGAACCAAGTTCCCCTTTTTATTAAGCCTAAACAATCAGCTTATTTGTAAAAATCAATCATAGTCTCTAAAGACTTAACTTTGATTTTAGATGCATTACCCGCAGCACCAAATGATTCGAAACGTGCTTTACAAATTTCTTTCATTGCATTGGTTGCTTCTTTGTAGAATTTACGTGGGTCAAAGTTAGATGGATTTTCTTGCAGATGACGACGGATTGAACCGGTAGACGCCATACGCAAATCAGTATCGAT
>JAGLQT010000265.1 GCA_023136715.1 Gammaproteobacteria bacterium
TGTTAAAACCGTATCTTACGGCTACATCGGCACCGATATTACCTGGCCAATTTACTGGCACGGCGCTCTGGGCAAAGCCAAGGAAGATATGGATCGAGCCGCAGGTGCATTAAGAGAATCACTCGCCGATATTAATGGCACAGCAAACATGGCCGTACTCAAGAGCGTAGTCACACAGGCATCCGCCGCCATACCGGTCATGCCCTTATACATCGCCATGGGCTTTAAAGTAATGAAAGAACTGAACATTCACGAAGGCTGCATCGAGCAAATCAATCGCATGTTCCGTACCCAGTTATATAAAGATGGTGGCGCAGAACTGGATGATAGCGCACGTATTCGTATGGATGACTGGGAATTACGCGATGATGTACAAAACAAGGTTAAAGAGCTTTGGCCACAGGTGACCAATGAAAACATTTTTGAACTCACCGATTATCAGGGTTACAAAGATGAATTTTTGAAATTATTTGGCTTTGGGTTTGATGGCGTTGATTATGAAGCGGATGTGGATACGTTGACGGGGTTTGAGCCTGAGACGATATAAATAAGCGATTAAGAGAAAATCGTGGATATAGGTATTATCGGCATAGGCCTGATGGGCAAGGCATTCGTGGAGCGCTACCTGTCACAGGGTTATACGGTCAGGGTTTTTAATCGCACTCAGGACAATATTAAAGATCTGGCCGATAACGGCGTTATCGTTTGCAACACCGCGGATGAACTCATCAGCGCTTCCGACACCATTATTCTGATGGTTAGTAACGCAGATGCGATTAGCGATATTCTGCGACTTGATAACCAGAGCGACAAGCAACAAAACCTGCAGGGCAAAACCATTTTACAGATGGCGACCATCTCGCCAACACAAACAAAAGAAATAGGTGAAGCCATAAGCTCACGCGGTGGTCACTACCTGGAAGCTCCGGTACTCGGCAGCATACCCGAGGCGAAAACGGGCACGCTCATCATTATGGCAGGTGGATCAAAAGACGTGTTCGAAAATGTGCTACCGACGCTACAGGTATTAGGCACTGCGCCCCGCTACATCGGTGAAACAGGTTCAGCGGCTGCGCTCAAGCTGGCAATGAACCAGTTGATTGCTTCACTCACCGCCGGTTTTTCCCTGAGCCTGGGTTATGCCATTAAAAATGGTGTCGATACCGATCTGTTTATGGAAACCGTACGCGAAAGTGCGCTGTATGCAAAAACCTACGACAAGAAGTTACAGAAATATTTAGATCGTGATTTTGGTACCGCCAACTTTTCAACCCAGCACCTGCTTAAAGATATTCGTTTGTTTATCGATGATGCCAAAGCAGCAGGTTTAAACACGGATGCACTGGAAGGCATTGAGAGAATAACAAATACAACGGTTGAAGAAGGAATGGATGTGATGGATTATTCGTCGATTTATCAGGTTATATGTCCAGATAGTGAATCTGAAAAATAGTTAGTCCCTTTTTTACAGAGAAAACGCCATGCCCGAAGTAGTCACAATAATAGGAGCAAGTGAGAAGAAAAATCGCTTTGCTAACATGGCAATGACAGCATTGATGGAACATGGTCATGATGTAAAGCTGGTAAATCCCTTTAAGGAAA
>JAGLQT010000266.1 GCA_023136715.1 Gammaproteobacteria bacterium
CGTGCTTGTACACTCGTGCTTTTATCATCTGGACAGTTTTGAAAATACCAGTGCTGTAAAGCTCTGATGTGATACATGCCACATATCTTCTATTCTTGATTAGATATAATTTTCTATTATTTGTTTAGGCTAAAATCACCCAGTACCTTTTTGTTATTCGTGAATATGTAGAGAGACATTGAAATGGAAATAATTAAAAAAATGGCAATTGCCGGATTCCTCGTTATCGTTGCTAGCGTGACGGTACATGCCAGGCCAAAAGAATATATTCGTGATTATAGTTACCAGATTCAATCATACGATACTCGTGCTACTGCCCGAGTACAGGCACTGGATGGGGTGCGTAGTGGGTTATTAGAGGAGTTGGGTGTCTATATCCAGTCTGTGGTCGAGATAAAACAGGATCAACTCGGCAATAGTTATATGAGTAATGATGTGGTCGCATTGAGTGCGGGTATTGTGGCGATGACAGTGTTGCAGGATGAGTGGAGACAGGTTGATTACTATGTAAAAGCACAAATGCAAGCTGATCCTGATGATGTACTTGAATCAGTTAAGCGGTTGCATAAAAATTATGATCTGGAAGATATGCTGCGTACTTCTCAAAAGGAGCTGGAGGATGCGCGTAAGGAAGTTGCACAGATGCGAAGACAACTGGAAAACTCAGGTGATAAAAAGGACTATTTTGATGCGGTGCAAACTCTTGAGATGGAGCAGTTGTTTCAGCAGTCGATGCGGGCTTATATTCGTGGGGATTTTTCAAAATCACTGCAGTTGCTTCAGGAATTGGCGAAGCAAGGGAATATCAAGGCTCAGGGGCGGCTTGGTTTGATGTATGAGCGCGGCATTGGAATACAGCAAAATTATGATAAGGCACGTGAGTGGTACAACAGAGCGATAAAGAGTAGCAGTGGCTTTGCTCTTGCTCGTCGGGGGTTTATGTATGAACGTGGTCTGGGAGAGCTGCAAAATTACACGCAGGCCGTTAATTACTACCATCGTGCCATTGAGCAAGGTAATGCTTCTGCATACGCCCATCTTGGCTTTCTTTACTTCAATGGAAAAGGGGTTGATAAGGATTATGATAATGCCCACCTTCACTTTAAAAAATCAGCTGATGAGGGATCTTACCTGGGAATGGCATGGTTAGGATTCAGCTATGAAGAGGGAATTGGTGTTGAACGAGATCATGAAAAGGCATTCAAGTGGACTGAGCGGGCAGCAAAAAAAGGGAATCCGCATGGTCTGGCGACGTTGGGAAAACAATATCTCAGGGGACGTGGTACTGAACAGGATTTTGACAAGGCGCTCAAGCTATTACGTTCGGCTGAGTTGAGAGGAAGCCCCCTCGGCACTGCGCTTCTCGGTTATATGTATGAAAGAGGCCTCTCTGAACTGGATCAGGATAATGTAGAGGCGATTGTGCTTTATCGACGTGCAGCGAAGGAGGGAAGTATTTTTGCCAATGTACGTCTGGCGCGCTGTTACTGGTTGGGTATTGGTGTTGGAGAGGATCAGGATAAAGCTATACGTATGTTAAGCGCAGTCGCTGATATGGGTCCAAAACGGCTTAAATTTATTCTTCGCAATATAAAATCTAATCCGATGTGGCGTTGGTATGATCTTTATCTTGAGAAATAACTAATCTGAGCTACTACATCTAAGATGTTCTCTGGGATTCCGCGGTAGAAGTCTTATCTTTTTTGCGACCTCTGAGGCGAATGCGTTATTTTTTTGAATCAATTACCTCACCAAAGTAAAAGTATTCGGCAAGGCGAAAGGGCTTTTTAAAACGCTATTTCATACGGTGCAATGCTGCGTTTATTGCACCCTACCGTGCTCGACCTACTTCCTCTGTGACAGAAATAATAAAAATACAAGTCTATTTTTGAAATAAGCTTTTGTTAAAATCAGCTTCGGTGTACCCCGTCATTTTCAAAACAAATATAAAGCATCCCTCACTCATGAATATAGAACAAAGTATCGCTAATGAACTTGGTGTTAAAGTTTCACAAGTTGAAGCCACCGTTGCATTGATTGATGAGGGTTCAACGGTGCCCTTTATTTCACGTTATCGTAAAGAGGTGACGGGTGGATTAGATGACACTCAACTGCGAACGCTGGAAGAACGCTTAACTTATTTACGTGAACTTGAAGATCGCCGCGGCACAGTGCTGAAAACCATATCAGAACAGGGCAAGTTGAGCGATGAGTTAAAAAAATCTATTTTAGAAGCCGATACTAAAACGCGGCTTGAAGATCTTTATGCGCCTTACAAACCTAAGCGCCGTACCAGAGCACAAATCGCGCGTGAAGCCGGTATCGAACCATTACTCGACGCTATCCTGGAAGATTTTTCTCTGCAACCTGAAGTTGAGGCAGAATCTTATGTTAATGCCGAAGCGGGATTTACTGATAGCAAGGAAGTATTAGATGGCGCACGCCAGATTTTTATTGAACGCGCCTCAGAAAATGCCGACTTGCTCGCCGAGTTACGCGACCTCTGTTGGGCAAAAGCAGAGCTGGTTTCAAAAGTGGTCGATGGTCAGGAAAATAATGGCAGTAAATTTACCGACTATTTTGATTTTTCAGAAGCCATTAAAAAAATCCCCTCACATCGCGCACTAGCTTTATTCCGTGGACGCAAAGAAGGTATCTTGCGCATTAAGGTAGTTGTTCCCGGTCAGGATGATCTTGAGCCAGGTGTAGAAATGGGTCTCTGTGATAACAAAGTTGCGCACGCATTTTCGCTTGCACAAAAACAACGCGGCGCAGACAACTGGTTATTAGAGTGTGCACGCTGGGCATGGAACGTTAAAATTTCAATGCAAATTGAATCTGAATTAAATTTACGTCTACGTGAATCAGCAGAAGAAGAGGCCATTCGTGTCTTTGGTGAGAATATGCGTGATTTATTACTGGCAGCACCCGCCGGCGCACGTGCAACACTTGGACTCGATCCCGGATTACGCACCGGTGTTAAAGTCGTGGTGCTTGATGCACTCGGTATGCTGGTTGATCAGGCGGTGATTTATCCACACGCACCGAAAAATAAATGGGATGAGTCGATTGCAGTATTAGCAGCCCTGTCTAAAAAACATAAGGTCGAGTTAGCCGCCATCGGCAATGGCACCGCCTCGCGTGAAACCGACAAGTTGTGCAATGAGTTAATGAAAAAATATCCTGAATTACGCTTGAGCAGTATAGTGGTGAGTGAAGCCGGTGCTTCGGTTTATTCAGCATCAGAATTAGCCGCAAAAGAATTCCCCGATCTCGATGTTACCTTCCGTGGTTCAATTTCAATCGCCAGACGTTTACAGGACCCATTGGCGGAACTGGTCAAAATCGATCCTAAAGCGATTGGTGTTGGTCAATACCAGCATGATGTTAATCAATCTCGCCTGGCGCGAAAGTTAGAAGCCGTGGTTGAAGACTGTGTCAACGCGGTGGGTGTTGAAGTTAACATGGCGTCTGCACCGTTATTAATGCGCGTCGCCGGCTTAAGTGAAGGCATAGCCGAGAACATCGTTTCTTATCGCGAACAGAACGGTGCCTTTAAAAATCGAAAGGAAATTTTAAAGGTTTCACGCCTGGGACCAAAAGTGTTTGAACAGGCGGCAGGGTTTTTAAAAATATCTAAGGGCGATAATCCACTCGATGCTTCTTCGGTTCATCCCGAGGCCTACCCGGTAGTAAAAAATATTTTAGAAAAGAATAAACGCGAAATTAATAAAGTCATCGGTGATCGCTCATTTTTATC
>JAGLQT010000267.1 GCA_023136715.1 Gammaproteobacteria bacterium
AATTCAAAAATCATTCTGGTTGGACAGGCTCCGGGTGATCGCGAAGGTGAATTGGGCAGACCGTTTGGCTGGACGGCGGGTAAAACTCTATTCAAATGGTTTTCTTCAATCGGTGTTGATGAAGAAGCGTTCCGCCAGCAGGTTTATATCGCCGCCGTGTGCCGTTGCTTTCCCGGTAAAAAACCGAAAGGCGGTGATCGCGTGCCGAACAAAGAAGAGATTGCGCAGTGCAGGCCATGGCTCGAAACCGAATTTGAGTTAATGAAACCAGAGTTAATCATTCCAGTAGGTAAGTTGGCGATCTCACAATTTATTGAAGTTGATAAACTGGTTGATGTCATTGGTCAGTCGTTTAGAAAAGAGATAATGGGAAGAAGTGTTGATGTGATTCCTTTGCCGCATCCCTCGGGTGCATCTACCTGGCATCAAAGACCACCGGGAAAAGATTTATTAGAACAGTCCTTAAAATTAATTCAGCAACACGCCGAGTGGCAGGTCTTACTGAAAAAATCCTACTCAGGATAGCTAACCCCAGTACCACCGAGTCCACAATAACCATTTGGATTTTTTGCCAGATATTGCTGGTGATAGTCCTCGGCGTAATAAAATTCGCTGGCGCTGATGATTTCAGTGGTGATTTGTGGGTAACCAGCAAATGATAAAGCTTGCTGATAAAAGCTACGGCTCACTTCGGCCAGGTTTTGTTGCTCATGATTATAAGTATAAATGCCGGAACGATATTGTGTGCCGCAGTCATTACCCTGTTGCATACCCTGTGTGGGGTGGTGTGATTGCCAGAATGACTCGAGTAATTTTTGATAGCTGATAATAGCTGGGTCGAATACCACTAAAACCACTTCATTGTGCGCGGTCATGCCTGAGCAAACTTCCTGGTAAGTTGGGTTGGGTGTGTAGTCAGATGAATAACCTACGGCAGTGTTGTAGACGCCTTCGAGTTGCCAGAACATTTTTTCCGCGCCCCAAAAACAACCCAGGCCGAATAAAGCTTTTTGCATATTGTCAGGAAAAGGTTCTTGTAAGGTGTGTCCATGAACATAGTGTTGATCAGGCACAGGGATTTTTTGATCGCGACCAGATAGTGCATCTTCTCTATTTGGAAGAGTCGCTTTTGTTTGCAAAAGAATGGACATGCTTAGTTTTCCTGATTGCTGTCCTGCACGGTAATAAGTTCGCGTAATGATAGCTGTACAATAGATTTTTCTATGGCGCTGTCGACGTTAGTCATTAATGTATCAATGACTTTTTCAGAATGAATAAAATCAATTTTCGTGCAGGTGGTTTCGTTATGCTTTCTGATTGATTCCAGTATACGAATAACAAAAATATTCTCTAGTGATTGTCCGGGTAAATAAGAAATATCTCTGTCCTGATGGCGTGTTATCAACTTGTCACACTCCAGTGTATGCAAAACATCGGACAGGGCTTCGCTTGAAATATTCAAAACATCAGAAAGTTCGCTTGAAGTCCATGGGGTTTTATTTTCATGAAAGTTTTTAGCGATGTGGTACATGGCGAGCAGTGCAATTTTTTCTTTCATTCGATTGCTCAGGCTGGAAAGATTCTGCTCAGCCGGTATTTTATCAGGGTGTTGGTGATAATAGGCAATAGCTGCGCCAATTAACAAAATCAGCCAGCTGAGATAAAGCCAGATCATAAAAATAACCAGTATCGCAAAACTGGAATAAACAACCGTATAATTGCTGGAGTTAGCGACAAAAGAGGCAAAGATCCAGCCTGTGGTTTCCCATAGTGTTCCTGCAATAATGGCGCCGATCAGAGCGGAACGGAATTTAACCCGCGTGTTGGGAACAAGTAGATAAATTACTGTAAAAGCCGCAATGACGAGAACGTAAGGCAGAAGGGTTCCTGTGGTTTCAAAAATAAAACCAAAAGGTTCGATGCTGGATAATTTACTGATCAGCGTAGAGCTGGTGATAGCAGCAGTGAACGCGAGTGCAGTAAAAATCAGGATAGGGCCAATCATAATGACGCTAAGATAATCACTGACTCGCTGTGCCAGTGCTCGGTATTCAGTGATGTGCCAGGTGCGATTGAAGGCGCTTTCTATCTTGTGAATCAGGGTGATCACTGTATAAAATAAAAAAACGATGCCAACCGCACCTAAAAGTCCGACGTCGATGTTGTCGACGAACTCAACGATTTGTTTTGCAATGCTAGTATTTTGCTCGCCTAAAGGAGTGAGCATTTGTATTAGTCGTGGTTCGATCTCATTGTGTAAGCCGAAGCCTTTTAATATGGAAAAGGTAACGGCTAACAGTGGAACTATCGATAGCAATGTGGTGTAAACCAGGCTCATCGCGCGCAATGTTGGTAGGCCATCCGACAGGTCTCTAAACACTGCTTGAAATATGCGCAGAAATTTGATGGCAAAGCGTTGCCATTCGGGCAGCTTATCCAGTTCAACTTCCCACAATTTAGTATGAATGTTTTTTTTAATTTGATTTAAAGGCATGGATTTGTATGAATTTATTTTGTTTTACGTTGCTTTAGGCGCCACGATTGAAAATTAGGCTCTGACAAGTAACCGCCCTGGTTAACATATTTGAGTACGCCGAGTAATCGGTAAAAATTCACAACAGAATCAATTCGTATGATCTCTTTACCATCGGAATCAAAAAAGATGAGCGTTGGTGCATAAAATAAACCGAGCTCCTTTGCCCAATCTTTGGCTGTAGTTGATTTTCCACCAGGGGTGACTACCGGTGTGTCAGTCCACATGTTTAGTTGAATGCTATTAAGGTTTTTTAGTTCTTCTAGCGCTTCGGGCTGGTTGAGTGGGGAGCTGTGTAATAAATCGCAAGTGTGGCAATTGCCTTGCTCAAAAGCAACCATTAAAGGTTTCTGCGTTTTTTTTGTGGTAGCTTTCAGGTCATAGGGAGGTGCAATAAAAAAATCTCTTTCGTTAAGCCCTTCTTCAAGGAAAAATAATCCGAGTTTTGCCCGAGTTAAGTAAGCACGAAAACTTTCAGTTTTATAAAAACCTTCAGCTGCATATTTTAAAGCAGCACGAAATTTATAAGGTGGGTAATAGCCTCGAAGCCGGAAAACAGGTTTGCCATATCTGTTATAAAAAATTAATGAAGGTGTGAAGTTCGCCTTGTAGTGGATAGATAATTCGCGCTGGGTGTATTCTTTTTCATCAGTGTCAACAATTTCCTCAGAACTCCAGATGTCCATGGCGATGATATCGTAATTTTTTCTAATGTAATGTTCGATGTCACTGGCGCCTAGATTGTTCTTGATCAGTTGGTCGCAGTAGGCGCATTTATCCTGCCCAAAATAAACAATCAAACCTTTTTTCCCAGCATCAAGCGCATCATGAAGATCATCGCTCAAATAGCCGCATGAACGCTTGAACCACTCAGGGTGAGTTATGCTTTCTATCAGTGGTGCGTCATCGAAATCAATGTCACTATCGATATCGTCATTATCAGTATTAGCTGCAGCTGATGTAAGACTGGATAGAAAACAAAGCAAAACGCTGTATAAAATCGATTTCATAATAAAGAGCATAGAAGGCTAAAAGGATAAATGCTAAATTAATCAGAGTTGTCGCAATCTCGTTATGATCATTGTCATGTAATTAGCCCATTTTTACAAAAGTTTTATACGATTAAATATTTAAGGAATTGTATGTCGAACTCACAAGTAGTTGATGCTGTTCTGATGGTGACAAGCCAATGCCCACATTGTGCCAGTGTTATTGAGTCATTGGCTGAAATGGTGAAGCAGGGTGAGCTGGCCTCGCTGGAAATTATTAATTTAGAGAAGAAGCCAGAAATGGCTGAAAAGCTGGCTGTCAGGTCGGTGCCCTGGGTAAAAATGGGCTGGTTTGAGCTGGAGGGTCTGCACAGCCAAAAGGAGTTTCAGGAGAAAGCGCTGCAGGCGGCCAGTGATGAAGGTGCGCTGGATTATATAGCTGAAGAATTGCAGGAAGGCAGGGTGAATAAGGTGCTGTCTCTACTCGATAGTCAGCATGATTTGATTCGACATGTGCTGGCTCTACTGGAAGATGCAGAGGCTAAAATCAATATCCGTCTGGGTATTGGTGTGGTAATGGAAGAGTATGCAATGGCTGAATGGTTTGTGCCTTATATTGCACGGTTAGCGGAATACGCCCGGAACAAAGATGAAAGAGTGCGAGCAGATGTTTGTCATTATCTATCGCTGACTGAAAATAAAGTAGCCATCCCAACGATCAAGGCAATGCTGGATGATGGTAGTGAAGCAGTGCGTGAAGTCGCTGAAGAAAGTCTGGAAGAATTGCGTGAAGCAGGATTACAGTTTCCAGCCTGAGTTGCCACCGATTCTTTTTAAGGATCCAGCCATTCCAGTAGATAATAAATCGCCTGTCCTTCAGACGATTTTGATGGCCCACTGACCCTGGCCGCGTAGCGTTTGTTCTCAGGGGCAGCGGCATCAACAGCCGCGGCTGCCGAAGCCATGATCTCCACACAACCCGCCGAAAATCGATTACGGCTTCGCCGTGGCACATAGACCACGGCAAACTCCATATTGGAAACATTGGTCTCAGGGTCGGGTGGAATAATTCCGCGCATAAGCTCAGTGCTGATTCATCTTGTCGACTACCGCCATACCCAGTGCTGACAATACAAAGGTCATATGAATAATCACGTACCACATCAATTTATCGTTATCGATGTGATCGGCATTCATAAAAGCTTTGAGTAAATGAATGGATGAAATGGCAACAATGGAAGCGGCCACTTTTTGTTTGAGTGAACCGGAATCCATTTTGCCCAGCCAGGCTAGTTTCTCACTACCTTCTTTAATATCAATGGTTGAAACAAAGTTTTCATAACCGCTGAGCATGACCATCACCAGCAGGCCGCCGACCAGAGCAATATCAATGAGGCTGAGGATCAGCAGTACCACTTCCGTTTCTTTCATGCTGAACAGCAATGGCAGAACATGAAGAATTTCCTGGAAAAATTTGATGCCCAGAATAACGAGGCCAAGGCTCAGACCCATGTAAATGGGGGCAAGTAACCAGCGGCTGGCGTAAAGGATGGATTCGGCAGTGCGTTCGATCATAGTAGTTAGTTTTGATGTTTGGTGAATCGATAAAGTGGCTAATGATATTGGTTTGACCTATATCAATCAGGCATTTAGTGTCATATTGTACCGTAGAACGCGTGAGGTATGCGTGTATTGGCCTATACCTGCCTCCTCTCCTGATAATTCGGGGTCGCAAGACCCCGTTTTTTTTGGATGAATATAAGCTCTGTCGCTGCCAGAAAGCCGCCAACTACCGATTATTAGCCAGTTCTGATAAAATTCGCCCCCCCTAAACATAAATTGGATACCCATAATGCAAATCGAAAACAATAAAGTTGCAACCCTTCATTACACGCTAAAAGACAATGAAGGCAATATTCTGGATCAATCTGAAGATGGCAGCTTTGTTTATTTGCATGGCGCACTCAACATCATTCCCGGACTTGAAACAGCACTCACAGGTAAAACTGCTGGTGAAGAACTCAACGTAAAAGTTTCACCTGATGACGGTTACGGCGTTCGTTCAGAAGAACATATGCAGGAAGTGCCTAAGGAAATGTTTGAATCAGATGCTGATATCCAGGTAGGCATGCAGTTTCATGCACAAGGTCCCGATGGACAAGCACTGATGGTGACTGTGGCAGAAATTAAAGATGAAGCAATCGTGGTTGATGGTAATCATCCTTTAGCGGGTATGGAATTGAATTTCGATGTGAAAATTATTGAAGTTCGAGATGCTAGCGATGAAGAAATGGAACATGGTCATGTTCACAGCCCAGAAGGTTGTGGTCACTAATACAAACATCTGGAAGGGACCATGCTGGAAGATGATGAGCTAGAAGCTCGGTATTATGTTGATGATTCGGGCATACACGGCAAAGGCCTGTATGCTCGGGTATCAATAAAAAAAGGCGAATACATGGGTACCTATGACGGCCCTGAAGGCGTCGAAGATGGTAGTAATGTATTAGAAAATGGCAGCCACGTTTTATGGGTTGAAGAGGAAGATGGAACATGGACAGGCCGCAATGGCCAGAATATTTTACGTTATCTCAATCACCACAAAAAACCCCACGCTGAATTTAATGGTTTTGATCTGTATGCCATTAAGAATATCAAAGAAGGTGAAGAGCTCACTATTAATTATGGTGAAGAACCTGATCCGGACTTTTGTGATTAGCTTTCCTGTTATTTCCGTGTAGGTGCTGTGTTCAGATAGAGTACAGCTATGATGTGCTTAGTAAAATCAGAAGGACTACATCGTTGAATGGTTGGTGTTAAAAATCAACCGGTAAATAAAAGAACACAAACCGCCCATCTTCAATATCTACTTTCAGGGTTGCGCCGTGGTAAACACCATAATCGACATAGCCGGGTAGCGGGCTGTTGGCGTGGCATTCGCTGGAATGTTGTGGAGATTCGAAGTCACGGTCTTTGTCGTACCAGGAAAGCAGCATGTAGTTTTCCAGTTTGTGGTCGGCGACTTTGTTGGCGATTTGCATGGCGAGCTGATAATCGGCGGGTGATGGCTCAGGACTGAGCTCGACGGTTTCTACGTTGGAGAAGTCGGGGCCGTCCATGTTGCAGAATGAGCCAGATTCAGGTTTTTCTATGGTAGAAGGTGCCTGGTCAAAATGAGGGATTTGTTGTTTATCTTGCTCAAAGTGAACCACTGATTTTATTTTGAGGTCGGCTGGTAAATTTGTTGATACTGGACAATGTCCCATGCGTTCGATGATGTATGAAATATCATTATCGCTGGGCTGGCCAGATTTTAATTTGGCGTTAAATATTACATCGACTTTTTTGATGTGCCAGGATTCGTCAGCGGTGAGTTTGAGTTCACCCGTAGCCGATTCGAGTATCAGGTTCCGTTCGGCACTGTTGGTGCGCATGTACAGATGCTGGCAGGAAAACAGGCCATAAACCAGCAGCAGGAAGCCCGGTGACTTTACGCTGAGGTGTAGTTTTTTCCATTCGTCATCTGTCCATATTTCTACGACAAGGTCAGTGAAGTCATTCTTGTCAGTTTCATAGTTGCAGGCAAGGCGTAGGTGGAAGTCTCTATCTGTCATGACATTATGCCCTCGACATGAATTCGCGTGTTTCCGTGTTTACTTTTATTTTATCGCCGATGGTTAAATATTCGGGTACCTGGACGACCAGGCCAGTGGTCAGGATGGCTGGCTTGGTGCGCGCTGATGATGAAGCGGCTTTCATACCCGGTGAGCAGTCGGTGATTTCCAGTGTTACGTTGGCAGGTAGTTCTATACCGAGTATTTGTCCTTCAGCGACCAGTGCTGTTACGCCTTCCAGACTTTCGGACAGAAATTGTAGCTCTTCTTCGACGCTTTCATCCGGCAGGGTATATTGATCATAGCTATCGGTATCCATGAAAGTACAGCCATCAGCATCGCGGAATAACAGCTTGATTGGGCTACGCGTCATTTCGACGTCATCGATTTTTTCATCACCTTTGAAGCTGCGCTCAAATTTTTGATGTGTTGAAACATCCTTACCCGTGACTTTATAAAGCGTGCTGCCGCCACGTGAATGAGGTGATTGCACAAAGATTTTTTTGACGATGATGTTTTTACCATCAA
>JAGLQT010000268.1 GCA_023136715.1 Gammaproteobacteria bacterium
TTTAAAGACCGTACTTTTTTTTAGCTCATTCGCTTTCATGGTGAAAATTTAACCAGATGTGAATTCTGTTAGTGAGCAATTATCGCATTATTTATGCCTGAATTGTCGTTTCGGATTAAAGCGGAATTAGTGCTTGCTTGAGTGTACCCGTGTGGCAATATAGCGACACCATGGCAGGCATAGGATCAATACTATTAGTAAAGCCCGGCGAAGGACGGCAGGTGTCCTTCTTCGTCCTGTTGCTGGTATGCCTGGGCGCAGGTATGGCGATTGGTCGTGGCAGTGCCGACGTGATGTTCCTCAAGCGTTACGGTATTGAGTATCTGCCGGTGATGTATCTGGTTCTGAGTCTGGTGCTGGCGGTTTGTTTTACCCTCTATGCTGCCTTTGTTGATCGTATTTCTTCCGAACGATTTTTTTATTTCTTGTTGTCGACCGAAGCACTGATGTTGATGGGTTTCTGGCTTGTGATTGCCTATACCGATATTCAACTGGTCTACCCCGCTTATTTTATATTCTACGAACTGGTCTCCGAGCTGATCCTGGTTCATGCCACTTTTTATATTGCACAAAGTCTCGATACCCTGCAGTCGAAGCGACTCACCTCTCTGATTCTTGCTGGTTATCAGCTGGGTATGATCATCGGCGGTTTGTTCTTCGCGGTGATGATGCCGTCGATTGGTGTTGAACATTCCATGATTATCTGGTCTTGTCTGCTGATGCTGAGTCTGGCCATGCTATTTTTCTGGCACAGTAAGCACGGTGTCTCGCCATTTTTCATTCAGCCCTCGAAGACAAACGGCCGACGAGTTTCTGCGGCTATACAGGAGGTGACTAAAGGTGTTCAGTTTGTCAGGTCTTCCCCATTGTTGAGAAATGCATCGTTCGCATTATTTTTTATGGTGCTGATGTTTTATGTGCTGACTTACAGTGTGAATAAAATCTACAGTGAGAGTTTTGAGTCAGAAGCGGCGCTGGCCATGTTCTTTGGTTTGTTGGTGGCAGGTACCAATTTGCTGGCGGTTATTTTGCAGGCTTTTGTTTCTGGTCGTGTGATAGAAAGAATTGGCGTTAGAAAGTCAAAATTAATTTATCCGATGTTGACCGTGTTGAGCTACGTTCTACTTCTGGTATCACCGGGTTTTTATATGGCGCTGATTGCTAGCGTGAATAATGGTTCGATGATGCCGGCGTTCAGGAATCCATCGCGACAAATGTTTTTTAATGTACTACCCGATTATATGAAGGGACGTGCCAGGGCGACTTCGGTTGCGCTGGTATTGCCGGTTGCCTTGTTTGTCTGCGGAGCACTGATACTGTATTTACAAACCACGCCCAGGCCGGCACTGATCATTTATTTTGGTTCTTTCTGTGCCCTGATGTACTGGTTTTTCTGTTATCGCATGGGTATGGTTTACTCAAAAACGTTGATCGATAACCTGAAAGAGAAATTGTATTTGCCGGAAGAAATATCGAAGGCGGCCTATAAAGGTAACAACGATAGCCTGTACCCGGTTCTACTCAAGGGGTTGGACAGTGATGATGACAAGGTGTGTTTGTCTTATGCAGAATTAATGATCACGGCATTTCCAGAAGAATCCGTATTACCGATTTTAATGCGCATAGAATCGGTACAGGCTGATGTGGCGGATCGATTAATAAGCTTGGTTGCCAGTGAGGCAAGTGAACTAGTCTTGTCAGACTTGATGGCAATAGCGAATAAGGGCGATGAACACCTGAAAGCAACTATTTATGATGTTGTGCTGAACAATGCTGAAAAGGATTATCCAGAGCTTGTCGAAACCTCGTTAGTCGAAGAGCATAGCCGAGTTAGAGTTCCCGGTATTAAAGCGGCAATAAGAAAAGGTCATGGTGAGTTATTTCAGCGTGGTATGGAAGTATGGTATGAGTTGCTGGACAGTGACTGGCCAGACCAGATGACGGTTATTGATATGCAGCCCTTAATGGTGCACGTTACTGGGTCGAAAAGACGTGAGCTGGCGCTTATTTACTCAAAGATGTATGTGAAGCTCCTGGAGAAGGAAGGCGAGAACAGAAGAAGGGTAATCTATAAGGCGATTGCACGTTGGCAAGATTTACAGTCCGAACCTTTATATGGCTTGATCAAGCAGGACACCCATAGCGTTGATCCCAGGCTGAGGTGTGCCGCCGCAACCTGTTTGCATTTGTTGCCGGAAGATCAGGGCAGGAATGAATATATATGGGCAATGCTGGCAGATGGCCATGCCAGTGTCAGGCAATCTGCCTTACAGGTGATGGAGGCTCTGTATGATGTGCCAAAGGAAATATATTTCGAATGGTTGATGAGCGACAGTACAGGTACGCCTCGCGCGCAAAAAGTATTGCTGGAAGCATTGATTAATCACGGTGCAGAGAAAGCAAGCCTGAAGCAGATTGCCGATAAGAGTTCGAGATATGCTGGGGAAATATTGAGCGCACTGGCTGTGCTCGAAAAAGAAGAGGGTATATCCATAACAATGACTCGCACAGTTCTTGAAGAGCGCTTGACCGAAATGATTGATCTTGTTCTTATGGCGATAGCGCCAACCATGGAGAAAGGATTGATTGCTGTTATACGTGCTGGCCTGAGCAGTAAAGATTTAACTTCAGTCGCTAGCGCGCATGAAGCCCTGCAAGC
>JAGLQT010000269.1 GCA_023136715.1 Gammaproteobacteria bacterium
TCAACGGAATCTCAACATTCAGCTCACCGCATTCATAACGTGCCAGCAAATCATAGAAACAATGCGACATTTTTGAGACGAACAGCGCCATACGCGGTTTGTAATCGGCAAAATGCAACTGGGAGGTCATTTGGTAACGAGCACCGACCAGGGTCTCAAAATACTCGGCGATTTTTTCTCGTTCGATAGCGAAGTTATCCAGCTCCCATTCCACGCGCATGAAAAACACACCGCGCTCACTATCAACGTGCTGATCCAGGTACAGGATATTGCCGTCGTTCTTGTAGATGAAGTCGGTAATCGCGACGACGATACCGGATTTATCAGGACAGTGGATTAACAGGACGGCCGAGTTTTTAGTTACATTTGTCATGAGCGAATCTTACTTGATGATTGTAGATAAGTCAGGAAGAGCTTTTCATCAAACTAAAGCTACTTTTTACATTCACCGCTCGCTGTGTTAAAAATCAACCTAACAATTTTGCCCGCTTCTAAGGATGGCATTTTATGGATATACCCAAATATTTGGCTATCAAACATTTATTGCTGCGCCTTTTAATTATTACGCCTTATCTAGTCGTTGAATCTATCTATGAATAAATACTGGAATTTTATAAGCGTCTTTTTACTATTTTCATCTGGTCACCTATATGCTGAGCAACCTGTACCAGTTGCGCCTAAATCTAGCTGGGTCATTGAAAAAAAATATAATTTAAATCCACAGATACCGCACAATGCAATAAAGGGAGGCATTTATTATTTATTGGTAGACACCCAGTTTAAGGTCAGCACTTCAGGAAGAAAAGAAATTTACCGCCACTTTGCTGAGCAAATCATCAATCAAAATGGCATTGAAGAGTCATCCCAACTTAATATTAACTTTGATCCTGCTTATCAAAATTTGACACTGAATAGTGTTTTAGTCTGGCGCGATGGCAAGCGTATTGATAAAACCACAACAGCAAAAATGACCATTCTTCAAAGAGAAGAAGAGCTTGAAAACTTAATCTACAACGGAAAGCACACGCTTAATATTATTCTGGACGATATTCGCGTTGGTGACATTATTGAATATAGTTACACCAGGGTCGGCGCAAACCCAATTTTTCAAGGCATCTTTGGCTACAAAGCTTATCTGCAGTGGTCAGTTCCTATTGAATCACTGCACTTTCGTCTACTTTGGGAAAAACCAGAACGACTTCATTACAAGCTCTATAACAGTCAGTTAAAGCTTAATAAAAAAGCCACATCGAATGGTTATGTCTACTGGTTAGATCAACAACAACTTGAGACTTTAGAGTCAGGCGAAAGCACCCCTTCATGGTTTGATCCGTATAGCTCTATACAGTTTAGTGAACTTGAAACATGGCATGATGTTGTTAAATGGGGCACACCTTTATACGAAGATGCTATTCAAAGCAGCGCAAATATAAAATCTATTGCAAATGAAATAAAGAAAAACAACAGTAGCAGAGAAGATCAGATAGCTGCCGCTTTGCAATACGTTCAAAGCGAGGTTCGATATCTTGGTATAGAAATAGGCGAAAACTCACACAAACCATCACCGGCAGATAAAACACTAAATAGACGTTATGGCGACTGCAAAGATAAGGCCGTACTGCTGATCTCCCTGCTTCGAGAGCTACACATTGAGGCATACCCTGCGCTAGTACATACAGAGTTGAAACGGGAACTAATCAATTCACTACCAGCCATTTCTAATTTTGATCACGTAATCGTTCAGGTCATTCATAACGACAAACTGTACTGGCTGGATCCAACACGCCTATACCAGTACGGTAGTCTAAAAGATATTTATCAACCTTATTATGAATATGCGCTTGTTTTAAATTCAACAGATAAGCAGCTTTCAGCCATAAAACCTGAGCAGGTTGAGTCTATATATTTTGTTAAAGATACTTTTGATCTGACAACAGAAAACAGAAATGAAGCCATCTACACTTCTGATTCTGAATATTATGG
The DNA here is from genome assembly GCA_023136715.1 of Gammaproteobacteria bacterium. Lineage (GTDB taxonomy): Bacteria > Pseudomonadota > Gammaproteobacteria > SZUA-229 > SZUA-229 > LH-M37. The sequence goes on from JAGLQT010000269.1 coordinate 1,984, forward strand.
ACTTAATGCAGAACGTCAAAGAGATCAAATCGCCAACAATGGTCTTATAAAAACCCAGTCAAACTTTCTAGATTATTTTAGAGACTACTACCCGTCTATCAAGCCCATAGAGCCTGTTACTTTTACTGATAAGAAGGCAGCAAACAAACTCTATGGTCATGAAAAATATTCAATAGAAAATTTCTGGGTCAAGAACGACGCCGAAACCCAATACGATGCTGACATCTATGCAAATGCTATCTCCAGCTATTTAAAGAAGCCCGAATTAACTGCTCTGGTAGAACCCATTAGCCTTTCATACCCGGTAAATATAAAACACCTCATTAAAGTTACATTCAACAGTGATGGCTGGAACTTCCCCGATGAACACTTTATTGAAGACAATGAATTCTTCTATTTTTCATCTGAAGTAGCATTTGATCCGTCTATAAGAGTGCTCACTCTTGACTACACATATAAAAGTAAATCCAGCTATATTCCAGCAGATAAAATCAACAGCTACATAGAGTCTCTTAATAAATCCAGAGAAAACCTGGTTTATTCGATCTACGAAAACATAGAAACTCCAGCCGCAGTGCCTGAGGACAAGCCCATTAACTGGCTTATGCTAATCATCGCCACATACATAATACTGTTTATGCTGGTGATTCTTTTATGGTTATATGACTCGCGCCGCAACCCATTCACTGGCGAGACAAACTACTATCCCGTTTCACCAGCCAAACTAATCAGCATATGGATACTGTCCTTTGGCCTATATTCACTTTACTGGTTTTATAAAAACTGGTTCTACGTAAAAAACAGGGACAGCTCATCCATCATGCCAACCGCCCGCGGCATATTCAATCATTTCTGGTATTACCCGCTTTATACAGAACTGCAGACAGACAACGCAACACGTTTTGAAGAAAGTCATCTTCCCGGTAAATTTGTCGCGGTTATCTGCGCAATCGGTTACCTGTTAATCGGCCTTTTTGCCAATAAGGGCAGTTTTACCATTCTCTTCCTGTTTTTCAGTGTTCTATTAATACTGCCACTTGCCAATTACATCAACTTTATAAATAACAACAACGACGCCTACAAACATAATTCCAGCTGGTCCTTCCGTCATTATCTATTAGCTTTCGTTTCCACACCTTTGCTAATATTAACCATGGGATCAGAAATCGGCCTTACCCCTCACGAGGCTGTGATTTCCGGCGACAAGGTATTAAGCCACAACATCAAATTCATGCAAAGGAAAGGCATTATCAACTCTGATGATAAACTGGTCTATTTTTACAGCGGCGCCTTTCTGGATATTCACGACGATGGCAACGGCCTGACCGATCGCCATGTATTCTCTTACTGGAAGGATGACAACGATCAATTTAATTTTGAAACAGCCCGCTTTGATGAAATCAAGGATATAAAAACCAACTTATCAAAATCATGGCGCGATGATACAGTTATCGATATCATCAAAAATGATGACAGTAAGTTTGTTCTTTTTATCTCAAACACCAACAAGAAAGATAAAGTCTTTATTAAAGCATTAATGGATAGATGGAAACATGATTAATATTTCTTTTCACCAAATCTCTTTAATCGCGCTCATGCTTTACAGCTATGAAGCCAGCAGCGAAATATATAAATGGGTCGACGATAAAGGCAATACACACTTCACAGACAATCCGCCGAAGAACACAAAGACCGAAGAAGTTAAACTAAAAATCAATACTTACACTTCTGTAGAAGTCACACCTCTGGTAGAGCGCCTGGGAAAAAAGGGCAAGGTGGTCATGTACACCGCGACCTGGTGCGGCATCTGCAAAAAGGCAAAAGCCTATTTCGTTAAAAACAAAATCCCCCACGTCACCTACGACGTAGAAAAAAGCAGCATAGGCAGAAGGGACTACAGGTCGCTACGTGGCAGTAGTGTGCCTATTATCATTCTTGGCAAAAAAAGGATGAATGGATTTACTGTTGCGAGATTCGACAGCCTGTATAAAAAACAGATGCAGCTTGAAGCTGAGTCAACGCTTAATAACGGAACAAAATTTAACTAGCTAGCAGTACAAACAAACCTGTCTTTT
>JAGLQT010000027.1 GCA_023136715.1 Gammaproteobacteria bacterium
ACTGTGTCGTCTCGCCAACTTTCTGCTGCATAAAACAACGCGTGACGTAACCGGGCAATTTACCATTAATAACAGAGTTTTCAGGGTGCAAATTATGCAATTCGAATAATTCATTACCGATAAAATAATTTTCCTGCCATTGATCCTGCGCGGTCGACATAAAAAAACGCCAGTCGAAGTCTTCTGGGTAACCGGGGTAATACTTGTCCAGATAGGTATCATCATAAGTTCCCTGGTATTGCATACGTTGCGGTAAAGACAGATCCAGTGGCGACAATCCCGCTGGCTGAATATTTTGCTTGTTTGATGTCAGCAGCTGATCTGGATTTTCAATAAGTGGAAGTTTTATATCATCGTAGCCGATACCATCCGGGTTACTTTCATAGCCGTTACCACCGTAGGCATTTGAATACGTCAGCGGCATTGAAGTTATCGGTTCGGGTTTTGTTGGCGCACCCATAACCCATTCACGTTCGCCAAATACAAATAAGCTTTTTTCTTTGTCAGCAACTTTTACTTTTATTTCACCAGCGGTCACTTCCTTATTTTCTGGAGCGTAATAAGAACCCGATACAACATATTCGGCCTGAGGTTTCGGCATACCCATGTCCGGCAGCGGCTTATCGCCCATGTGTTCAAAAGCTTCCTTGAAAAAATCAAACTCTAACAGGGCTTCACCGGTAGAAAGACGAACACCCATCGTCGCAGAAACAATATAGTGAAACTCATTATTCTGTTCAAGTACCTGCTGATGTACAGCTAGCTGTAATGGTTTAATAATATTGGCCATAATAATTTACAGAAAGAAAGTATTTCCCATATTGGTCTTTAATTTGTACTCCTCATTTCTTAATTTACTATTAATTAAACAGATATCTTTGATATCCATTGATGTTGTTACCTTATCCATAATCAGCGTTTGTTTCTTAGCCTTCATGGCCGCCTCTTTCGCCGCCTTCAATCCGAATGCTTTGAATTCTCTTTCACCTGTGACTTCATTCCATGTAAGTTCACCGCCCACTTTACGCTCAAACTTGGCGTAAAAACCCGCAGCCAGACTTATATCAAATGCCACAGCAGCGGCAAGTTTGAAACTAAAAGACGTACCCATACTTACCGCAATCTTTGCGTCCAAAGTAGACATAGCTACAGAAACCGCAATTTTTGGTACTGTAGGCATCGTCACTGAAAAAGTAAAAAAATTCTTAAACTTATATTCAAAACTCTGGAACTGTCCCGAAGTCGAATCCCAATTAGCTGCTATTTTGTGACCACCGCCAGAACTTGAATGGCTTGATATTTTGCCCTTTGAAAAACTTGTTGATGAACTCTTACCGCCATATTTATATTCATGGACATCACCTTTCGTATGCACCTCTGAATTACCATCGAAGATATCTATCGTGTTTCCCTTTGTATAGTTATAAGCATCACCAAATTTTTTCTCTACCCAGGCAGTATCAGTGTGCATAGCAACTTTATTTGCCCAGGTTTTTATATCACCTGAACCTGGCCCGGCGATAACGTCACTCATACTAGGAGAAAGAATTGGGGTAACTATATACTTTAGTGAAAGACCCAGTACTGTTGAACCAATAGCGAATACTGGTAAAGCAGCACCAACTATGAAACCAGAAGCCAGTGCCCCACCCGGCCCACCTTGAACCGCACCTGTAACAGCAACAACTCCCGGCATTATCAATGGCGCAATAAAAGATGCTGCATTTTCCGCAACCGCCCAGGCAATTGCCTCTGCATCTGGTCCACTTAAAGTGGAATCATGCTTTTTATTTAATTCTGCACACTGATCAATATGATTTTCTGCATAACTATTGCCCAGATTATAATTCCAGTACCCACCGAAATCATAGATATTGCCCTCCTGAGTGTTAACCGTATCAAAACTTGATAACTTAACATGAGCATCTGCCAACACATCTTTTTTAAAGCTATCCTGAGCGGCCTTAGTGTTGTAGTTAAGCATCCCAGTAGGCCTATATTTCTCAATAAAGAAATCCCTTATATCACCAAGTTGATTTGGATCTGTAGCTGCTTGAGTGCTTGCTTTTCTTGGTAGACTAGCAATAGCTGGTGTGCCATGGATGTATTCAGCATAACGGCTCTTCGATTCCATCCATAGATTTCCCGCTGTTCTGATTCGAATCCCATCGCTATCATCACTTAAATTATCACCTATACCATCTACTGTTGTAGCCGTATTGTCATATACTGTAATACTTCTCAATGCCGTTTCTTCAGTGCCATCCGGATCAGTTGTCCTATATGTAAATTGCCAATTACCAATTTGGGTACTAGCTCCATCCCAGGCTGTTACAGCGCTATTTAAAGTTATATCTGCTGGAGCAGAAAATACATCGTCATAGGCATAAAAATAGCCAGAAAAGGCGTCGGCCTCAAAGACATTATCATTACCATAAGTAGCTACAAGAGAAGGTTTGTCTTGAGAATACACTTTTACTTTAGCACCCGGATCAGCCCAGACTGCACCTTCTTCAAGAAAGAACCCACTTGAACCATTTAAAATCGGGGGATCGTTTTTTGTACCGACTCGAATCCATGAGTTAGATGCAGGGCTTTCAAAAACCATTCGCTCACGGCCCGATTTATCCTCCATCCGAATCTTGTTATTACCTCCCGTCTGGATAACAGATTCACTCAAATTATTAGCATTGACCGGCCCCTGTGTTTCAGGATTTGAAACAGCACCCGCTATTATCGGACGGTCCGGATTACCTTCGATAAAAGTCAGTAACACCTCTGTTCCTTTAACCAGCGGGAATTGCATACCACGATTTTTCCCGGCATAGGATTGCATCATGCGTATGGGGGCAGAGCCTTTGCCATCCATGTGTTCGTCATTAATATCGAACGGCAGCCTGACATGATAACGCCCCTGTTCATCGATCTGAGCATACTCACTGTCCACTTCAGAATCGATTTTTGCGTGAATGGTGCCAGAGATCTTTGGCTTTTCAGTAACACGTTCGGGACGGTACTGCACATCATTAGGCATTGCTTTAAAACTGTTGTGGTATATCGCCTGATTTTGTGATTCACCTGCATCACTAGCAATGCCACCACTCATCAAATGTGACTGATTACCTTCGTGCGTGACTTCAAGAATTAAATATTCCTGATTAAAATCTTCACGATAGTGGTTGTTCATATTGAAAGTGAAACCCGGCATGATATAAGGCACTGTACTTTCACCAAAGAATTCCTGTTTCTGACACAGCAACTCTTCTGCACGGATATTAGCCAGTCGTTCACCATCTTCAGACGTTGAGAAATACTCACCATAGATATACGAAATACCACGGCCACCTGGGTCAGCATCTGCACGGCTGGTTATATCCAGTGAGGGTCGTTCGTAATTGTAATCTTTGAGTATTATTTCTGCCGGCAACTGCTTCTGTCGGCAGGTGAAACCTCCTATTGCCTCACCCAGGTGCTTGCCTTCAAGACCTGAGGCAGGGTTATAAAATAGATCTGCGCCCTGCTTTAGCGCCTCATGTGAAAACTTTGTATCTGTCAGAGTTAATACTTCACCATCTGGCTCTTGCGCAAAGTAATAGTAAATGCCCTGACGCTCTAACCAGCGAGATACAAAATTGAAATGTGATTCATCGTACTGACAGGTATAGTCAATATCTTCATAGGTACTCAAACCACTAACATCAAAACCCGAACTCTCCAGCCCGCCATCACGCAATGCATCTTCGACAAAATCTACCACGCTTTGATTTAAAAAAACCTGATTATGATGAGTCAGTGTTAACCACCATAGCTTGGGAACCAGTCGAGCTCGATAGAAAATAACATCATTGACTTCATGCAGCTGATCGAATTCAGCCACAATTCCATTGTATAAAACATCGTCATCAGCGCCCCGATGAATAGTAAACACGGCCTGTGATTGAAGCACAGATTCGAGATCAATGTCTTTGTTTGAAGATACCAGCATAACCTCAAAATCGTAGGTTTTTGAAATTGCTTCATAGCCTTTAAAATTGATAACGCCAAACGTATCTTCAGCCAGATCCGTGGCAAAGGACTCGAATGAGAAATGCTTGCTGTTTGGATCATCAAAGTATTCCATAGTAACTCCTATTCACTTATATGCTTACTTCAATACAAGTAGTATTAAGTGAGCACTACACTAAATGTCTGTCTATTTTCCTGATCAACCAACCAGGTCGAGAGCCCTAGATGGCTATAATCTGGTTCGCCCAAACAAATAGGCTGTGCCGCACCTCTATCTAATTCAAGTATAATATCGCACTGCAACGGCTGTACCAGATATAAGTCACTTATGGCACGTATAAATTTCACATGCTTTTTATTATTTAATAGCATCTGAAATTGTTCACCAGATAATGGACCTATATGCACAACATATTTACCCGATCTATCGCTAATTTGTTCACCAATTACGCTATCTATTCCTAGCCTGTTGTTATCTGTCGACAATCTGCATTTTTGATGATCAACGATTGGCACATTTCTGATGACACATGGTTCGACGTCTATATTTATATCTCTCAAATAATCATCAAGTATGGTTTTTAATCCTATTTGTGTTTTTGGGCGTTGACCTATAATTCCTGCATATTTCAAGAAGTGGCCTGAAAGATCACCAAACTCTCTAAATTCCTCGGGCAAGCCCAGAATGCTGTAAATGATTTCCCAATAACGTTCGTCATTAGCTTCAATTGCATTATGTGAAAATCGATATTTCAACCATGCCCGGTACAGCAGTGGATATAGATGCTGATGTATAATATCCAGAAAACCGCGACTGGCCTCTCGCTCTTCCCACTCATCATCAAGTAGTTCTTCTGTGTAATAACCGGGCAGCGGCGATGCCACACCATATAGACCAAAAAATGTTGCCGTTAATTCATAACCTTTATTATCTGGTAAAGGACGTACGCTTTCGATATCAGCATGTGGATAATCAAGATTGAGCTCTGGGCGAATACGTATATCCACCCCCTCTTTTGAAGATGAGCTATCTGAAAGACGATTTAATAAACGTACGGCCTGAAAAAAGTCGTAGTCTTCGCCGTTTTCAACAATGTCATCAACTATATTAATGGCCTGTCTCCTGTTCTTACCGGCCAGCTAAATGTTTTCTCTGACACTTCATCTGTCATACTAAATTCAGTAAAGCAGTTAATACTAGAAAAACTTGAAAATAGACGATCAAGCAATACACCAAATAAATACATATCGCCTACACCTGCATAATTCGCTGGATTAACACATACATTGATACTCTGTCCACGCATTGGTATTCCTGAAACCAGCCTGTCGCAGGCATCCACTGTTATTTTACTTAAGCCTTCTATACGTTTACGGTTAGCCACCTCAAGTGTATTACCCGAGTTACTTGAGAAAATATACAAACCTAACAAAGCTTTTAGGTTCTCAGTATCAGCAAGCGATAAGTAATTTAACGATAAATGACTCAATAACCGCCACAACATTGAGTGGCCTGTAGGAACATTTTGATGTTCAGACGGCTGAATAATATTTCCGAATGTCATCAGATCTGAAGTACTTGAAGTTGGCTTAGAAATATCGCCTGGCTTTAATTTTGATGGGTAATCACCATTACTACAGGTAAGCTGAATGGCTAATGTTTCCTGATTAGTCAAATTAAAGTCTTTCGGATAACTAAAACTTATAAATACCTGCGAACCTTCACTCTCAACCTGGCGATGATTGATTTGATATACAGGCTCAGTATTTAAGTCCGGGTTAGCCAGACCAATTTCACGATAACTGGTTTGACTTCCAGAACGTCGATTCTGGCCTGTAACTTCATCAACAGAGTAAATTTGAAAATTCTTTCCTGCATCGCGCAATGGAAGAAGCCTATATTCACTGCGCTTATGATCATTCAACATTGACTCTGCATCTCGCTTAAATAAATTAACAGCAGGGGTCGCATGTAAAATAAATCTTTCTGTGTTCAGCCTCGGTAACTCAGAAACTGACTCACTTAAAAAGAATTTAATGGTAAAGTTACTGGACGGTATACCATTTAAATACTGCTTTATATTCTCAATATCAATGAATAAGAACTTCTCTTTTAAAATAAAATATTCCTGTATCAATCGGTAAGCAGGAAATGAATTACTTGGATAATCGATAAGACTCTGGTCGTCTTCAAAACCAACGGGGGTTATTTTAATGTTTTCAGCCCTTATTGGTTCAGTTGAGCCGGAGTGTTGCAACTCAATATAATCGACACAGTTCATTAATACATAAAACAATTCTACGGCACCGTGATAATCACCACCAAGATGAAGCCTAAGAGATTCATTGGTGATTTGTGAAACAGACATGCCATTCATCGAAAAATCTATTTCTATACTTTTTTTACCAATGGCTGTTTCACTTTGACGGACGTTAGTCACCGATAAAGGCCAGACATCCATATCAAAGACCGTACTAAATCGACAGCTAACACCTCCTATCTCTGCAGAATCAATAAAAACACCTTTTGGCACTTTTAGATTATTCTTCATGATATCTTTAGGCGAAAACTTGACTATTGTTGCAGACGGAACGGGGCGTAAGTAATGTGGAAATATTTGCTTGAGTAGGCCTTGCGCGAACTCAGGAAAGTCATCATCTATTTTTTGACGTATCTGAGCACTTAGAAATGCAACGCCTTCCAGTATGCGTTCAACATCTGGATCTGTACTCGCCTGTGCCAGCTGAGGCGCAATGGTTGGATAGGCCTGTGAAAATTCAACAGCCTGTTCCCGCAATTTCTCTAATTCTGCTTGATAATATTTATTCATGGCCTTGTTTCACTATGCATTTAAATTCACACTTCCGTCATCACTTAATAAGGCATTAACGCTAAATGCTACTACCTGTTCTTTTATTTTTATCTCTGCATTTATCTGGAATTGAAGTTTACCTGGAAACTTGTTCTGCTCTACAAAAGTTACATGCATAGCCTGTAGCCTTGGCTCATATTTTTTAGTTTGTAAATGCAGTTGTTTTAGTATTGAACCCACATCAGGCGCAGAATAGCCATTCAACATATAACTGAAATCTGGAATACCAAAATTATCATCAATTAACACTGTCCCTCTTTTTGTGTTGTACAGCTTTTCAAGATCATCTTTTATCGATTCGACAAGAGCATTAATATCCACCTCATAAGAATTAACATCTGTTGATTCTTCCCAGGCAGAAATTCTTTTTAATAAACGCTCTTTCATTAGATCAGCTCTCCACGCCGCTCCACGCATCCTCAAATTCAATACCATCTGGCTCCCATGTCCATATAACCTTCTCGTAAGACATATAAACATCTTCCATATGCTTCATATGCGCATTTGTCTGATCGAGAACATTGGGCACCCAGGGGTGTATTTTTGTCACAATGCCATTAAACATACTCATGGTGTAGTACAGTTCTTCTTCACCACTACCATCAATTCGGTACCATTCAAGCTCCATCTCAGTTAACAGCTCTCCTGTACACAATGCCTGATATAACATTGGCGAGCTTTTATCAATTTCTTTAGTAATTACAATCGGGCGATGCACACGACGACCGGATGCAATCCCACGATCATCCGTTGGAATCTCAACAACGTGATCAAAAGCTTGTACGAGTATGGTTCCTTCTCTTTCTTCCCACTCACACGAGCCTTCAATGTCCCCTTGCTCTTCACCTGTAATCCTTAAATGTCCTGGTATAGGCATAACTAAATTCTCTGTTTATTTTATTGAGTAATTTACTTTTGTTACGTTTTTTCTAACTTACTTGTTTCATTTAACGTGAACGAATCACCCATATATTTAATATGTGGTGTAATTTCAATTCTTGTTAAGTACCAATCTGATTTTCCATCTACTTCTCTTACTTTGATATCAGCACGTCTCAGTGGACGTCTTGCCCTTACACCGGGTGCAGGGTTGTCCATATCGGACACCAGTTGCTTGAGCCAATTATTTAGGCCCTGATCAATCTCACGACGGTTTGTCCATGAACCAATGTGTTCACGTTGCATCATTTTTATATAATGCGAGATTCTGCTTATTATTAATAAGTAAGGAAATTGTGAACCTAGTCGTGCAGACACATCAACTTCTTTTGGATTTTTCCCTGCATCACTACTATGTACAGAATACGCCGAATAAAATGCTGCTGTATCATCACCTTTATGCACACTTAACGGAATAAAGCCTTGAGCTACAACTTCTGATTCTCGTTTATCTGTCAGTAATACTTGCGTCGGTATTTTTCCAGAATGCATACTATTTGATTGATTTCTGGCCTGATTTAAGCCCTCGACCATTCCATCTTCTGAACCCATAATGTTTAAACAGATGCGATATTTTGCAAAACTGGACAAAATTCTTGTAGCAAACGCGAAAGCTGAATTCCCCCACAATAAATTTCGATCTTTCTTACCGACTGCTTCACGATAATTAATACTGCCAATGGTAACGTCGTAGGGTTGTCGCAATAAAAATGAGGGTAAAGTCAGGCCGATGTAACGCGAATCCATTGATTCACGAAACGACTGCCATTTGGCATATGCTGGCTGCTCAAAAATGGATTTAATATCTCTGAGTCGGCTAAATTCTGAGTATGTATCTACACTAAAAAACTTTGCGGATGCTGCCGCAATAAACGGGAGGTGAGAAAATGCTGAAACACTGGCTATACGCTGCAATAGCTTTATATCAAATGCTTTTGGTGTGAATTCGTAATTGCCTACAATTGCTCCATATGGCTTGCCACCAAACTGACCAAATTCAGATGAATAAACCAGACGATAAAACTCAGACTGAATAACTTCTGGCGCATCTTCAAAATCATCCATTAAACCTTGTTTGCTTATATTTAATACATTGACTTCACAGTTCTCAGAAAAATCAGTGCGCTCAACCAAAAATTCCAGCGAACGCCATATTGCTTCCATTTGCGAAAACTTTTCATCATGTAATATCTCATCTAGCTGGATTGATATCCTTTTGGTTAAATCTGATATAAGCCAACTAGTAACACCATGCCCATTAAGAAGTTCATCTGTAGTAATACTTTCAGATTTCAGAATCTCAAGAATCTGCGGATGGATATTATCTGCCAGGCCGCCATCAGCACCATTTTTTGTAAGACTCTCCAGTGAATCTATAAAATTCTGTATCGTAACAAAAATATCTGTTTTTCTTACAATATGCTCTGGACGAAACTCATCAATTGATTGAAACGTATACTCAAGAACAAGCTCACTGTCATCATTTAATAATTTATTTTCAACGCTAATTTTTATCGATGGTTGAATCTTTAAAAATAGCGGCCTAAGATCATTTTCCTTAATTGGAATAATCTCTTGCCCATCGAAGTATTCAGAACGCTCATCACAGGTGAAATCACCACATACAAGGAGCCTGAACGGCAGCTCTATTTCCTGCTCCACACCACCAATGGTCGTTTTATAAACTAAATTAACCCTGTCTACCGAATTATTTTGTGGTTCTGCCATTCAATACACCTCGAATCAATTCGACCAACAAGCGATCACTTGTTTCGGTGGTGATAAAGGCACGGCCGTTAGCATCTGAATAACTGGACGCTGCCCCTTAATTTTATAATTCACATCAATCGCTTTTACTGATGAGTTTGCCAACTGAGATGCCTGCTCAGGAAAATCTGACGGTATAAATATCTTCCGCCCATCGGTAAAGTCTGACAGGAATAAGGCAAAACCTTTTCTGCCTGCGTATGTTTTACGTAGTGAATACTCACCAACCTCTATCCTCAATGTCACATCACCGCATTTCTCCAGTGACCAGATAAAATCATTTGATGCGGAATAGTTATAGTTCCCAAGCGTCTGCACATCATCTGCACAGTGAAGATCGAGATAGGTTGCATAGGGTGAAATTGATGAACTCTGATTAATACCTGTAGGCAAAGCACTTATCTTGACAGTAAACTCACCTGCCACAATATTTCGCCCTTCGTCAGCATCATTAATGAAACGAATAAACTCCGGCTGCCATGATAATGAATTTTTATTGACTATTGTTGGAACATAGCCTTTTCTGTATTTTTTATTCAGGAACGGTGACGCTGATTTATTGACATAATTCCATATCAAACCATCTTCACCAATCAGGGTTACGCCCAGTTTATCTTCATTAACCCCAACTACACTGGCAAGCACATTGTCTTCCCAGTCCGTCTGAATATGGCAGGATGCTTCCTGACGCATAAACTCATAGGCCAGTCGAACAGGACCTGTATATAAATCCCAGAACAAGCGATTACTTTCACGCGGTTTACCAATTACACGCTGCAAGTCCGTTATTGCAGCCCAGGCTTTGGCACCAGCATCATCGCCCTTGCTAATTTCATCTGGATTCTTGAATGCATTGGCTGTTGCATTGTATGAAAGCTTTGTTGAATCAGAATTGAAAGCTATGTCCTGCAAGGACAACTTATATGCCTTATATGTATCAACTGCTTGCTCTAGAACGTCATCAAGATCAACTTCCGGACCACCGCCTTTCATCTTGTCCGCTTTCTTTTTAGCCTTCATGCCAGTCTTTCCAGCTTTAGCAACGGCTTTACCTACACCACCCATTTTACCAATGAGCTTAAGCGCCATCTTCGCCGCTTTTTTCTTACCTTTACCATCAGCGACACCAGATGTGTCGCCTACAAAATCCTGTATCTCAGCAAAGTAATCAATTTTTTCTCGAGCCTGGAAATAACCTTCTGCGTACACAGGCTCTAACTCAGAAGAAATTCGACGCATAAATGAAAAATACGGGTTATCCTTTCCGGTCATGGTCTCAAGTGCATTCAGCCACTCCTTACGACCTCTTAACTTGTCTTTCCCAGAGTCAAACTTTTCAGCAAATGCCTGCCAGATTTTCAAATACCTTCTATTATAAAACAGCATAAATTCTTCTTTAATTGTAGCGAGTTCAATAGAGCCTTCACTTGACAGATTTAGCTCATCAAGAAATTGATTAAGAAAATCACGGCCTTCCAGTGTGTATGCCGCTTCAATAACGGGCTGATTATCCAGCATTCGACTACCACCCCAGAAGTCATCAAGCTTAACTTCTGCAAAACCCTGAATATTGGCCCACTCTGTCAACCACTCATAATTACCATGACTAGATGCAACTGTTTTCACCAACAATACCTGTAGTGCATTTTGTTCTTCAGCCAGGACAATTGCTGATGGCTGTAGCAGGACATACTGACGATATAAATTATCAAAGAGTTGTGATGCTTCAACGCTAATCGTCTTACTCACTGAAATAAGATATTCATCTGGTACGCGGGGCAAGCCATCAAAGCCAAGGACATCCTCTTTTAAAATAGCCTTTGTTAAATTAATCCTTCGCACAATGCCAGACACAAGATAGGCCGTTTGTTCACTATTCACACTACCTGCCAGCAAGTCTAGTGGTTTATCAACTGCTGCCAATAATTCATTTTTAAATGTGTCGATGTAGACACTAACCAGCTTTTTATATTGAGGTGACTGATTAAATGGACCATACCAGGGGATATACCAATCTTCTTCTGCCTGCCTAACCTCAGCAATCAATTCATGAAGGCGATTCAATGCAATAATCTGGTCACTAGTATCACCCTCAATCAAATTAACTTCCGAGTATGATTCAACAATACCATCAAGTGCTGACTTATCACTTATAAACGCAAAAGTTAAACCCACAACAAACATCATCAAAATAGCACCACTGGTACTAATACCGTAATTTCTGACTGCACGTCTTACTCTTTCTGCGCTAGGCAGGGTACTTAAAATACCTCTATCAGGTGGCATAACCTTGGTAAATAGATGATGCAGGAAGATGCCATTATTTTTCAGCGTTTCTTCTCCCTCACGCTGCTGACTGGAACTAAAGTAGAGACCTCTAAAGCGAGGTGTTTCCTGATATAAATTATCTTTCAATGCTGTTCTAGCAAACGCGTGCAAGCCCTTACGTAGTTGCTCAAGATTTAGTGGCAATTCAATCAGGCTGTCACCGGGGTTATCATTGCGCTCCATCATCAATAAACGAAGCTCTTTGATCCGTCCCAGCACCTCATCAAATGCCTTATCCAGAGCAGTATCAATATCACCTGCATCTTCCTCACACAGATACCCCATAACTTGTTGCAGCGAATCTTCAGGCAGGTAATCACACCAGTTAGAGAACTGATCAATAAGGTCGCATTTTGTCACCATCAAATAAATGGGCATTTGCGCCTCAAGGCGCTCCATCAATTCATTAATACCTGAACGAATTTGCTGACCTTCTTCCATCAGCTCTTCTTCAGAACACGTCAGCAATCGTTCAGCAGAAACAACCAGAACAACACCATTAAGCGGTTCTTTTTGTTTATGGCGTGACAACATGCTCAGCAATGAACCCCATTCCTTACGGTCTCGCTTGTCGATATCAGGTACGGCATAACGCCCGGCTGTGTCGATAACAATTGCCTGATCGTACAGCCACCACTCAAGATTTAGCGTTGAACCATCGGCGTGCTCAGATAGTTCCATCGCGGGCGAGAGCAAACTGGCATTTCGCAACGCTGTGCTTTTACCTGAACTCGGCTTTCCAAACACCATGTACCATGGCAACACATACAAGGGATCACCTTTAAGCTTTAAATGTGAAGCTTTCAGTGTTTTAACTGCTTTGTTCCAGTCCCTTTTCAGCCCCTTAAGCAAATCCTTCGGTGACATTCCCAGCTCAGCATCGACAACGGCATCTTCTTTTTGAATAACACGCATTACCTGTGCACGAGCGCGATATCTGACAATCATTTTTCTTACCAGAATCACAAGCAGCCATAACCCAAGGATCAGGCCAAAAACAACAGCTGCTTTTTCAAGTGGCTTCTCTAATAGAATCGCCACACCAAACACCAGAACCGCAATAAGCAGGACGACGAAAAGGTAAAGTAAAAAGGTAAAGAATTTTTTCATTATTTTTTTAGTACTTCACAAGTTGCTGGATATCACTCATTGATGACGCGATATCGAAACCAAAATAAAGGGACAAAACAACAATAATCGTCACAGGTAAACCAATCAGAACAGGATATATATTTAGCCTTGGTTGATAGCCAGCACCCTTTCCCTGGGTATGACCGCGATAGGCAAATGGAAATAAGGTTGCAGAATCGATATTTTGTTTCGATTCATCGGGCAGAAGCAGGCTCAGGTTAAAAGCCTTGATTTCCTCATAGCGCTGACGGTCTTCTCCACGAAAGTATTTACCTCTAAAACCAAGCCCCATACATAAAGCATACATTTCTCTCACATCGCGGTCAGGACCAAACTTATTCAGCTCACTAAGACGATCGTAAAACACCGAACCTGCATTGGTCGTGTTGAAACAAACCCTTTGAAGAGTCTCTACTTTCCAGTCATTTTTATAAGCCCAGTCTGAGCATAGAAACAGCTCATCCACAAAAGCAACAACCGGAAATTTTGCGCCCTCATATATTTCGTCAGAAAAAGCGTGCTCATCAGATAGTGCTTTTGATTTATCCAGCAGAGCCATTAGACTAGCTCTCGCTTCATCTGCAGATTCAACCTGAATATCACCACGCGAAAGCTTACGCGCATACAAGATGACATCAGTAAAACAATCCACTATGCGCATGATTATTTCCTCACCACCACAAGCTCAATTTTTGTGTCTTCTGGTGCTTCTTCCCATAACAGGGAGACATTTTGCTGCCTCTCCACACTACTCCATTGATCATCATGCACATCAAGTCGCAAATAATATGAATTAGGACGACGTGGTAAACCTGGCGGTGGTGCAGGCAAATATATCATTCCAACACCCGGCAATGATCTCTCAACAAGCACTTCTACTGTATCTCTTGATGACAGCTTGGCTGCAGTCAGCAATGATTGCTGCGCCTCCTCAAAACTCTCCATGGTATTTACAATCAGATAGAAATCGACGTGTTCAGTAAAGAATTCGTTTGGCACATCCGCAGAGAAGGCCACTTCATCACGCGTCATTTCGACAAGGTACTGCGGTCCAATCGTTATTTCATTTAATAGTTGCGTAATTAACGAACTAGCACTGCTGAAACAATACCCAATATCGCTATGATTATATGGAGGTATTAAACGCTCACCATCAGCAGTCTCACCCAATACCGTAATGCGATCTGTGAACGTACTCACTTCACCTGCCAGCTCACGGAGTACGCCATATACCATCCAGGGATGGACATCACCGCACTCTGATAAATGGAAGAGTCTAGGCACAAAACGGCTCAATGACTGCAAAGCCATCTTGTAACGAAGTAAATTTGCATCAAAACCCTTTTTGGCATGTACCGGCGCTTTATATGCTGACAGCTGCAATGCACGCCCCATAATTTCATCACGTACATCTTTCACTAATCTTGCCAGCTCTGGAACCGCGCTTAATGCGACTGTTGGTGGAACGAATTGGCGGTTATACATTAGCTCATCACCATCACGAATAACCTGAGCAACAGGAATCAGCTCATAATCATTCATATTGTCTTTTTCGTTATCAAAAACAATCTTTACAACATGTCGTAAAAACTTAACTTGTGCTTCAGGGCCATCAACATACATGTCCTTAACATTCTCAGGGTTCGCTGTACTAACAAAACGCGTATTAACATCATTGACATCATTGATCTCATTAACAACAGTAACGTTATCGCCAAACTTGTTATATTTATGAATCGCAAGATAAATGGTAAAAGGCTTATCGGGATCAACCCATTCAGATTCAAATGATCTCGGCGTGACAATTCCATTGTCCGGCACTGAAACAAAGGTGCCATCTGGAAAAATAAACTCGCCTTTTTCTACTTCACAAGCTCTATGCGTTAACGAAGCACTCTGCATCTCAATAGAGCATACTCCCCAAAAATGAGGCTGTTGAAAAGCATGATATGGATATAACAACGACTGTTGATATCTTTCAGCCATTTGAAAGTGTTGAGGCTGTAAGAATAGACCCTGATGCCAGAACACTGGTTTATTATTATCCACAATACACCTCTTTTATAATCATAATTTTAAATACCATAAGACTTCATTTAATAGTCTTTAACCTGATCAGCATTTCTAACTGCATCGATCCAGTCAATTTTTGGTTTCTTCTTACCGTCCGCTTGTGATACGGCCTGCTTATTATCTGTCAGCTGCTTTGTACTTGATCGACCGAGATCAATATATATGCTCAATTTGTCAGGATAAGCTTTTGCTTCATCTGAGATCAAAGTCAATGCAGCCAAACCTTTCTCGACTAGCCCACGCTCTTGCGCACGAAGAGGTATTGGAAATACTTTGATATCCTTCGATGGGTTTAATTTATAATATCCTACGATAACACCTATATATTGAGCCGATTGCGTTCGATTGAGCGTTATTTTTTTATGCTCACCCGGCCTGACATTAATCAAAGAAAAATTGGCAACCGTTTCATCAATCTGGCCTTTCTGTAACAGTTCTACCGCACCTTCCACTGTTACTGATAAACCACTAAAGGTATTAGGGTCACTAAGCTGAAAAACACCAATAGCCAGCGAATGAGGCCGACCACTCACTGAATTTAGATCAGCTGGTGCTTTTACAGACACCGAAATCGCCCGTTTTTCATAAATCCAATCATCGGGATCAACGGTTAATTCTGTCGGCGTCGAGCTACAACCGAGCAAACTCGCAATCAGAAACACACAACAACTTTTAATAAACAGTAACAACTTATATTTTATCCACAAGCATATAATAAAAATAAACCGACACTTAAATCAGTGTCGGTTTATTCACTTATTAACCGGCACTACTTACACGCCAGTCATCTGTGCCTTCAGTACCACCAACTTCATGCGTCCATGTAATCGTTGAATAACTGAAAGACACTTCTTCAAGATGTGTAAAGTGAGCCATACTTGGATCCTGACAATTCGGCATTATCCCTTTAATATCCACAATCGCAGCTCCTTCGAGCTCATGCGTAAAGTAATGTTCATGCGTACCTTCAGAAGATGTACGATACCATTCAATGGTACAGATTAGGCTCTCGCCAGTAACTAATGCTTGATACAACAACGGGGATGCCTTATCAAAAACTTTTGTTACTTTAAGTGGCTGATGAATCCGGGTACCTGATGGCTGTCCACTTTGTGAGTCACGAGGAATCATAATGCTATGCTCAAACGCCTGAACCATAAACATATCATCCATACCTTCCTGATATAAATTACCGACACTCTCTTCTGAAAGAGCACCTTCAGTAATCATGCCTTGTGTTACACCTTCTACGCTCATATATGCTGGAATTGGCATACTCTTCTCCTATTAGTTAACTTACATTGATTATTAAATCCACTAAACCACTTATTCATTAATGGAATTCAGTAACAAATTCACCTTTTGATCCAATACTTAACTGTAAACTTGTATATTCATTTTCGTCACCGATACTGGTTAAAATTTCCGTAGAGATCAGTGGCAATAGCGTCCTATTCACTATGTGATCAATATTACGCGCACCAGATTCAATATCTGTGCACCGATTCGCAATTTGATTAATTACTTCTTCATCAAATTTAAAATCCAGTGACTGACTTTGTTTTAATCGTTTACCCACTTTATCCAGTTTGATTTTTACTATTGAATTTAGCACTTCACCCTGAATAGGATAAAAAGGTACTACCGTCATTCGAGCTAGCAATGCAGGTTTAAAATGGGACTGAAGTTCAGGTCTAATCGCTTCAGTTAATTCCTCAACTGTCGGAGTCTTACCATCCGCACACATTTCCATTATCGTTGCTGATGCCAGGTTTGAAGTCAAAAATACAATCGTATTACGAAAATCAATCGAACGACCTTCACCATCTGATAAAGTACCTTTATCAAACACCTGATAAAATAAATTCATTACTTCAAGGTCTGCTTTTTCAACTTCATCAAGAAGCAGAACAGAGTATGGTCGCTGCCTAATAGCCTCAGTCAGGATACCACCTTCACCATAGCCAACATAACCTGCCGGTGAACCTACCAGTCGAGACACTGTATGTTTTTCCTGGTACTCAGACATATTGATGGTAGTCATAAACTGCTCACCACCAAACATAATATTGGCAACACCTAATGCAGCTTCAGTTTTACCAACACCACTGGGGCCAACGAACAGAAAAACTCCATGTGGTTGATCAGGATTTTGCAAACCGGCTTTGGCCGTGCGTATGCCAGCATCAATGACATCGATAGCATGATCCTGTCCCTTGACCCACGACTTCATGCTTTCATTAAAACTCAATAAATTGGAAGCCTCGTCTTTTACGATGCTTCCAAGCGGCACACCTGTCCAGTCTGAAACAACCTGTGCAACCACATCACCTGTTACTTCATAAGCAATTTTGGATTTATCCGACTGGAACTCCTCTAACTCTGCAATCGCTTTAGCTAAATCATCTTTTAGGGAGTCACTCGCTCCTTCTTCATCAGATTGAAGGCGGAGCTCAATCACTTTATCGACTAATTTTTTTTGAGCCTTCCAGTCAACCAGGTCTTTCTCTAACTGTGTTTTATTGCTATTAATCTCAGCAATAAGCTCATTTAAACGTTCCTTCTCATTAGAGCGCCCTGTAGTAATATCACGCTCTAATGCAGTTTTTTCACGTTCAAGCACTTGTGTTCGTTGCTCAAGATCTTCAACAGCACTCGGCTTAGTCGTTAAACTTATATTGACTCGCGCACAGGCTGTATCAAGAACATCAACAGCTTTATCAGGCAACTGACGTCCGGTGATATATCTCGCAGACATTGCCGCTGCTGTTTCAATCGCTTCATCACGCACGTACACACCATGCGCCTTTTCATAAACTTCACGCAATCCACGTAATATCACTACGGCATTTTCTACCGTAGGCTCATCAAGTTTCACTAACTGGAAACGTCGTGCAAGCGCAGGATCCTTTTCAAAATATTTTTTATATTCTGACCAGGTTGTAGCAGCAACTGTTCGTAGTTCACCACGAGCCAGCGCAGGCTTTAATAGATTGGCTGCATCGCCAGTACCTGCAGCACCGCCGGCACCGATTAAAGTATGCGCCTCATCGATAAACAAAATGATGGGAGTTTCAGATGACTTTATTTCATTGATCACTGCACTTAAGCGATTTTCAAATTCCCCTTTAACGCTGGCACCCGCCTGCAACAACCCCAAATCCAGGCTAACCAGTTCAACATTTTTAATAATATCCGGAACTTCGCCTTCAGCAATTTTTACTGCCAGGCCTTCAATCACTGCGGTTTTACCAACACCGGCCTCACCCACTGCAATCGGGTTATTTTTACGTCGCCGCCCAAGGATATCGACCATCTGACGAATTTCACGATCACGCCCAAATACAGGATCGATTTCACCCTTACGAGCCTTTTCGGTGAAATTAGTCGTATATTTTTCCAGCGCAGAACCACCCGCCGGTGAAGCTGATGCCTGCGATAAAGAAGGTACTGTTTTTGATTCTTCCGATGAGACTTCCTGAATACTTGGGAATTGCTTTACAATTTCTTCAACCGAAATCTTGTCAATATCCTCAAGAAAACTTGCGCCATATCGTAGTGGATTATCGACAAGCACTGCTAACAATGCAGCCGAGCGAATATCCAACTGTTCCAGTTGTACCGATGACATCATCCATGCATCTTTAATCAAACTCAATAAAGTCGATGAGAATACAGGTTTGCCCGGATTACCATCCTTAATATTTTCGAGTTGCTGCTGAAGCTGCTTAATCCACTCTGATGGCTCAATTTCAAAATGACGCAGTATCAGATGTATATCTGCCCGTTCATCATCCATTAACTGCAACAACATGTGCTCCATCGCCACTTCATAATGTGAACGATTTACACACAAGCCCGACGCTGCTTCCAGCGCACGCGTGCAGTACGGATTCAACCGTGAAATTAAGCCTTGTATATCAGCACCCATCAAATATCCCTGTATATCTCATCATCGGTTTAGTTGATATTGAATTATTCCTTATCCAACTTACCAGCTAGTGAAAGCGTAAAGCTAGAACCCATATATTTAAAATGTGGACGCACTGACATATCAACGCGGAACCAACCTGGGTTACCTGGATCTTCCGTCACTACGATCTTGGCTTCACGTAATGGACGCTTACTACGCACAGCTGCCGGAGGATTATCCTGATCAGCAACGTACTGGCGAATCCACGTGGTTAATTCACGCTCTAGTTCGTTGCGCGTTTTCCAGCTACCAATATTTTCACGTTGCAACACCTTGATGTAATGAGCAATACGATTAACCACAAACAAATATGGCAGCTCAGTACCCAATTTAAAATTAGTTTCAGCCTGCTTAGCCTCTTCACTATTACCAAAAAATTTGGGTTTTTGTGGCGAATTAGCGGAGAAGAAGGTCGCATTATCGGCACCCTTACGAACCGTTAAGCCCATGAAGCCCTGTTCAGCTAATTCAAACTCTTTTCTATCAGACAGGGCAACCTCAGTAGGTGGCTTTGTTTTGGTTTCACCATGCTCGACATACTTGTGCACTGGCAAATCTTCAACTGTACCACCACTTTGAGGACCAATAATATTTGGACACCAGCGGTACTGACCAAAACTTCGCGTTATATTTGTTGCCATTGCGTAAGACGCATTACCCCAAAGGAAATTCTCATTAGAACCATCAACACTTTCTACATAATTAAAAGCTTTAACCGGGTTTTCTTCGCCATAGGGCTGGCGCAGCATAAAACGTGGTAACGCCAAACCAACGTTTCTCGAATCGTCAGATTCTCTAAAGGCCTGCCATTTTGAATACTGCGGACCTTCAAAAATTGACTCAAGGTCTTTTAATCCAACCAAACCATCAAAGCTATCCAGGCCAAAAAATTCTGGGCCAGCACCTGCAATAAATGGTGCATGCGACATTGCACTGACACTGGCAACATTCTGCAAAAGTTTCATATCCTGGGCATCAGGACTAAATGCATAGTTAGAAATCATTGCACCATACGGCTGACCACCAAACTGGCCAAATTCAGCTGAATAGGCATGTTTATAGAGACCTGATTTTGCTATTTCTGGTGCATCTTCAAAATCTTCCAATAACTCTTCCTTGGTCACGCTAAGCAATTCAAGCTTCATATTTTCACGGAAATCGGTGCGATCTACGACCATTCTCAAACCACGCCATGCCGACTCAACATTCTGAAAATCATCGTGATGAATAACCGCATCAACCTGCTTACCTATGCGCTTATCAATTTCAGCGATCATATTATCGACAACTTTCTGCTCGATCTTCTCGCCTTTTCTTTGAGGCTCCAGCAAATCAGCGATAAAAGCTTCAACACCTCTTTTAGCCGTCTCATAACCATCATCTGTTGGCTTAATGCGAGTTTCCTGCATTATTTGATCGAGCAATGATCCCTCTGCTGCGCCTGCCTGCCCCTCTGTTTGTGTTTCTTGTTCTGACATTATTCTTCCCCTTCAATATTCTGTATGTTTTTCGCGTTCTATTTATCCAAACCCAATTCAGTCATAATTATTGAACGTGACTCATCATCGTTCAAAATATTCTGAATGGTTTTTCTAAACGCAGGAACGTTACCCAACGGGCCTTTCAATGCCAGTAATGCATTGCGCATTTGTAGCATGCTATTTAGCTCAGGTACCTGCTGGGCCACACACTCTGGAGAAAAGTCTTTCATTGATTTAACATCAACATGTACTGACATCTCATCATCTTCCTCAGATAAAGTATTGCCCACATTTAAATCGACGCTTAAATTCATACTTTTCATAACATCATTAAAATTATCTTTATTGATATTAATCGGAATGCGATCATCAAGGATGACTTCGCCTTCCTTACCCGTGTAATCACCAATCATTAACAACTTTAATGGCAACTCCACATCTTCTGACTTATCACCAGTATTCGATTTATAAACAATATTGACGCGCTCTTTTGGCGCAACTGAACCTTCAGCCATTATTTTTCTCCTTTCACAGTTAATGCAGTTACAGGATCAAACCAGCAAAGCTTGTCATAAGTCGATACCACTAAATCATTAAGAGCGGAATCATCTTTTTTCTTACCCTGCTGTTTTCGATACGATTGATATAACAATTTGTAAATTTTTGCTAACAAATCGGGTTCCCATTCAGCCAAATGATAGGCTTCAACCTGATCTGTCATTGGTTTTAATAAATTCGATGCAGCAATAGCCTCACCAGTTTGCAGTAGCAACTCGGCCAGAGCACAGCGCCAATAAAATTTGTCACGAACCTGACCCGCGCTAGCAATACCATCATGAAACATCGTCATTGCTGATTCTTTATCACCTGATGCAGCCTTCTTTCTCGCTTCAACAAGCGCGTCATCCCATGCATTTGAAACACCCCCAGAACCTGCTGCAGATGGCGATACGCTGCCGGCGGAACTTAACACTTCAGACTCCAGCCACATTTTTGTCTGATCACCAACAAATGGGGTTTGATCAGAAAATGATAAATCCAATAACGCTGGAATACGTTGCAGTAAATGGCGCAATTCTCCAATAACCGCATTAGCCGCTTTCTCGTATTCACCACCCATAGCACGCAAAACATTAACAACCATGTTATGTCCATCAATCCAGAATGGTGCGCGCGCCAGTGTTTTTTCTAATTCGGGTAATACAGCAGAGTATTCAGCTTTTTCGATTTGTGTTTCAAAAAATTTAAGTCTCTCCGCCGCAGGTGGTATTACTTGCGTCACACCCTCATTAGCAGGCGGAGCA
>JAGLQT010000270.1 GCA_023136715.1 Gammaproteobacteria bacterium
CTTCAACACCCTTTTGCTCTGCCGCAGCTATTTTATTCGCACCAACCTTTTCACCGGTCACAAGATAATCAGTTTTACCACTAACAGCGCTGCCTACTTTAGCACCCAGTTTTTTTGCTTCAGCCTGCATTTCTGGCCGCTTGCCGTGAACCATCGAACCAGTAAATACGATTTGTTTTCCCGCAATAGGGCTCAGCATTCCTAAATCTTTAAGTTCTTCTATTAAGGGCGTTATTTCAAGATTAAAACCCAATTCATATATTTCAAAAAACTGGTCTCGAATTTTTCTCAGACCTTCAGATATTTGCCATGCCGTAATTTCAGCAAAACCATCTATCTTAACGAATTCATCAACACTCAAATCAAATATAGCTTCAAGACGATGATGCTGTAATAACTTTTCTGCGATACCCAGACCTAGACGATTGACACCAAACGCGGCTAAGAACCGCCAGTCTTCAATTTTTACTTTTCTACTATTGAATAGCGCCTGAATTAGATTGTTTACTGTCTTTTCCTTGTAACCAATTTCGGCCAATTTCTCAGCATTGTTTTCTAATTGATAAACCTCATAAATACTTGAGATACCATGTTCATTCAAGGTAGATATAGTCGCGACACCAAGACCATCATTATTCCCCAAAGTATCAAAGAAATGGATGATAGTTTTCTCAATCTGATCCTTACAATTAGCCGTATTCAAACAGAATAAATTATCATCTATCCATTCAAGCTTTTCGTGACAGGAAGGACATTCCATGTTTTCTGGATACTCAGGAGAAACTGACTCAACAACTTCATCAATTTTAGGTATCACCAGACCTGAACGTACAAGCCGTATTTCTGCCCCTTTACCAATACCTTTATCCCTCACCATGCCATAATTATGCGCTGTAGCTCTGCTAATCTCAGCACCTGAAAGCCTGATGGGTTCAAACTGAGCTACGGGTGTAATCTTGCCGTTTCTTGATGTTTGAGGTATTACTGATGAAACAACAACCTCTGCCGCTTCATCATTTGACTTAAGTGCAATTTGCCAACGGTGATGATGATTCGTTGCTCCCATATATTCCTTTAACTCATCATCGGTGATTTCAAAAATCACACCATCGACATCATAATCCACAGAATTCCAGATTTTATCGACAATCTTGTCGTAATCATCCATCAACTCTTTGCAACTACCTGTCCAGGTGGGTAGCTCTGCAAAAGGGAAAAACACCGCCGCTTTATCTTTAATGGCTTTGGCTGCATGCTCTTCAAGCTCTTTTTCCTTAACGACACTGGCCTGGAAGTTTCTGGTGTTTTCAAAATATGGAGAAAGGTTCTCTGAAAAATATTTTTTAGAAACAACTATTTCACCAGCACCGAGACCACGTGAGCCGCAACCAGCAACCGTTAAACCCCGTTCAAAAACTCGAGTAATATCAGTTCCACGCTTACCATCGCCTCGCGTATAAAAACCTTTACCATCATCATAAGCAGCAAAGCCGTCCAGTTTTGGCGTCAACCTGAATACAAGCACCTCAAAATCTTTACCAATATCCGCCGCTGCTTTTCTTATTCTATTTATCCAGTTATTTATCCCTTCGTTATCATAGGTCTTATCGGTAGACAGCATACGCGCTGGTAGCTCGACTGTTTTACCAGCAAAGCCAGATTCTGGCTCAATAACTTGAAGAAAAGGATGATCAGGCTCTCTCCTCTTTAATTCTGCTAAAAAAACAAAATCATAATCGCTATCACCAATAATCTGATCACCGCCGCGATATAAGGCGTTAGCAACCTCCAAAAATTCAACGAGTTCTAAAGTATTTAAAATATCAGAATTTAAAGAGTTTTCAGCTATTTCAAAAACATTCTCTTCAGTAATATTTTTTAACTTTATGTTTGAACGTTCTAAAATTTCTTTTTGTTTTTTATTGAACATAAGTCTGATTAATCCAACAAATCATGAAATATATGAGAGTATATTTTTTAAGTTTAATCAGGCCAACAACTTATTCTTTTATTAGCCAAAAAACTAAAAACAGAGATTACTGGTTTTCTTTCTGTGAAATTAAATTTCGATAATACTCAGCATCGGCCTGAGTGATAGGCTGACGATTTTGATTACACAAACTCGCGCCTAGCATTTCGGATATATGGTAAGCACAGCGTAGCATTTCATCAAAGTCATCTGAAGGATTAGATAAATTTGATAGCTGCATAAACATAGTCAAGCCTGAAGTTTTCAAGTCATGAATAGAATCAGGGTCAAAATTTCCAGGCTCGTTCATGTTAGCCATACTAAACAGCGTCTGCCCATTCTCATCAAATCGATGAAAAATATTCATTCGACCAAACTCCAGACTATTAGCCAGAGCCACGCTATTTATTTTATCGCCAGCCAGAAGATCAGATGATTTCGCTAAAATATATAAAACGATAATATCAACATTTGAGCTTGTCTGAACTGACGTATCAGCTTCATCATTTTCGACGGACGACGGTTCGACTTCTTCGGTCAGCACAAACAGGTCATCATTTAACTGCACATCATGATCATGACTGGACTCAGATTCAAAAGTATCAGAAACCTCATCACTTCCAGATATTGAGTCAACAGAAAGATCTTCTGAAAAATCAGCTTCACTGTTTTCCCTAGCAATGACGCGGACTTCACCCACACCTTCATCCAGGTCATCCCAGTCTCGCGCCGTAAATTCAGGAAGGTCTTCTTTGGTATCGAACAGATCGGAACTATTATGGCGACGTCGCTGACGCCCCACAAAGTAAATGGCAAGAACAAAAAAGATTCCAGCGGCAAGCAATATCCAGCGCAGGTTTTCCATTATCGTACTCTAATTTTTAATTTATTAATTAAACAGCAGCCATAGTTGCTGCTTCGGCAACATCAACAGAGACTAATCGAGAGACACCAGCCTCACGCATGGTAACACCACTGAGATGCTCAGAGATCTCCATGGTGGTCTTATTATGCGTGATGTAGATAAACTGTACCTGATCAGACATTTCTTTCACCAGTTGACTAAAGCGTCCTACGTTGGCTTCATCCAATGGTGCATCAACCTCATCGAGCATACAGAAAGGTGCAGGATTGAGTTC
>JAGLQT010000271.1 GCA_023136715.1 Gammaproteobacteria bacterium
AATAAGTGAGCATACTATCACTGCACTACCCCGTAACTAATACGTAACAAATCATTATGAATGATATTGATCTAAGCCAGCCAGAATATTACATCAACCGGGAACTCAGCCTGTTGCAATTCCAGCGCCGTGTTCTGGCACAGGCATCAAATGAAAAGGTGCCGCTGTTAGAGCGTTTACGTTTTTTATGTATTAGTAACACTAATCTCGATGAATTCTTCCAGATCAGGGTAGCAGGTTTGATGCATCGTGCTGCCTTCGAATCCAGTAGTGGCACTATGGAAAATATCACTCCGGAACAAATGCTGGATTTGATTCGTGGTGAAACACATCCATTAGTCGAAGAACAATACCGAGTCCTCAACGACGTCTTAATTCCAGAATTAGCCGAAGAAGGCATTCGATTTTTAAAACGTACAGAATGGGATGATGAGCTGGCTGGATGGATAAAACGTCATTTCACTAACCAGATTCTTCCCGTGCTGAGTCCATTAGGACTTGATACTTCGCACCCCTTCCCCAGAGTGTTTAATAAAAGCCTCAACTTTATCATTTCACTCGAAGGCAAGGATGCATTTGGACGAGATAGTCGCATAGCGATTGTACATGCACCAAGAAGTCTACCGCGTTTAATTCAAGTTCCAAAAAAGTATGCAGATGGTAATGCCTTTGTATTTTTAAGCTCTATTATTCATACCCATGTTAGTGACCTGTTCCCAGGCATGAACGTGACCGGCTGTTATCAATTCCGTGTAACACGCGATAGCGAGTTATTTATTGATGAAGAAGAAAGTGATGACCTGATGGGCACTATCAAAGGCGAACTATCATCACGCCGTTTAACCGATGCTGTACGTCTGGAAGTCGCAGATAATTGTACAAAGGAAATGTCAAAATTCCTGTTGAAGAAATTCAAATTAAATGAAAATGATCTCTATAGAGTGAATGGACCGGTAAACCTTAACCGCCTGTTAGAAGTTATCGATGACGTGGACCGACCTGACCTTAAATACTTGCCCTTCACACCCGGCTTACCACAACGGATTCGCTACGAAGAAGATATGTTTAAGGCAATTCAGCAAGGCGATGTTCTTTTATTTCATCCTTACGAATCATTTGCACCCATTATTAGTTTTTTAAATCAGGCATCGCAAGACCCCAAAGTTCTAGCTATAAAAATGACATTGTACCGGGCGGGTGGAGACTCTCCATTGGTGGACGCCCTGGTCGATGCTGCAAAATCAGGTAAAGAAGTCACCGTCGTGGTTGAATTACGCGCACGTTTTGACGAGGCTGAAAATATAGCACTGGCTTCACGCTTACAGGAAGCAGGCGCACACGTAGTTTACGGCGTAGTTGGATACAAAACCCATGCAAAAATGTTATTAGTAGTGAAGCGTGAAGGGAAAAATGTAACGAGATACGTTCATCTTGGCACTGGTAATTATCATCCCGGTAACGCACGTATATACACCGATTACAGCTTCATGACCAGCGACAAAGCGATCGGGGAAGATGTGCATAAACTATTTTTACAGCTTACCGGTCTGGGAAAAGCAACAAAACTTAAAAAACTATTGCAGTCTCCTTTTACCTTGCATAAATGCCTGCTTGAAATGATTAGGACCGAAGCAGAAAATGCTAGAGAGGCTAAACCTGCACGGATCATCGCCAAGATAAACTCATTAGTTGATAAAAGTATCATTCAGGAACTTTATCGCGCCTCTCAGGCAGGGGTAAAAATTGATTTGATCATTCGCGGTGTCTGTAGGCTAAGACCAGGAATTAAAGGAGTATCCGAAAACATTACAGTGCGTTCAGTTGTTGGACGTTTTCTGGAACATTCACGCATATATTATTTTCATAATAACGATGAACCAAAAGTTTATTGTTCGAGTGCTGACTGGATGGAGCGTAACCTGTATAGACGTGTCGAGGCATGCTTCCCGATATTAGACGAGGATTTAAAAAAGCATCTAATTAATGAAGGCTTACTGGCCTACTTAACTGACAACACGGACAGCTGGATATTGCAATCAGATAGCAGCTATAAAAAATTGGCTCCGACAAGCAAACAAAAAGTTAAATCAGTACAAATGGGGCTTCTGGAAAACCTTGCCGCCGAGCTGTAGCTTATTTCAAATGTTTAACTCTTAATTTGTAACCAATGGCTTCCAGATAATCTACTTCATTTTCCAGGTCCGCAATGGTCAATGGGTTATCATCAAACCAGTGCTCAGGAAATCG
>JAGLQT010000272.1 GCA_023136715.1 Gammaproteobacteria bacterium
AAATTAACTGGCGGCATCGGCTTTTTTATTTCAGTACTGAAAATACGACTAAAGCTGTTTAACACCCGCGATCAGCTCAGCCACAGCCTTCTGACCATCACCATAGAGCATGCGGGTATTATCCGCATAAAACAGGTGATTCTCGATACCTGAGAAACCCGCACCACGGCCACGTTTAATCACGATTGTATTCTGTGCTTTATCCGCATCCAGAATCGGCATGCCGTAAATCGGGCTGTCCGGATTAGAACGTGCAACAGGGTTAACCACGTCATTTGCACCAATCACCAACGCCACTTCGGCGGTTGGGAATTCAGGATTAATCTCGTCCAGATCCATGATCTTGTCGTAATCAACACCGGCTTCAGCCA
Organism: Gammaproteobacteria bacterium; assembly: GCA_023136715.1. Classification (GTDB taxonomy): domain Bacteria; phylum Pseudomonadota; class Gammaproteobacteria; order SZUA-229; family SZUA-229; genus LH-M37. The sequence continues at coordinate 372 of JAGLQT010000272.1, forward strand.
GCAACACATTCATGTGACCCGGCATACGACCGGCCACAGGGTGAATCGCATACTTCACGGTCACGCCGCGATCTTCCAGCAGGGCTTCCAGTTCTTTCAGCTTGTGCTGCGCCTGTGCCACCGCCATACCGTAACCCGGCACGATGATTACCTTAGTCGCGTAAGCCATCATGATCGCAGCATCGTTGCCCTGAATTTCTTTCATGCTACCTGCGACTTCCTCTTCAGCAGTTTCACCGGTTGCGCTACCAAAACTGGAGAACAGCACGTTTGAGATAGGACGATTCATCGCTTTCGCCATCAACTGGGTCAGCAAGGTACCGGATGAACCCACTACCGTACCGGCAATAATCATGGCCGCGTTTTGCAGCACGAAGCCTTCGAAGGCAACGGCTAAACCAGTCAAAGCATTGAACAACGAAATAACCACTGGCATGTCTGCACCACCGATAGGCAGGGTAAACATAACGCCGAAGATCAATGTCAGCGCGAAAAAGATCAACAATATAGTTGGGTCAACCTGACCGGAAAAGGCCATCATGCCGCCCAGGGCTAAAGCACCGGCGAACATCGCCAGATTGATCATCATATGTAATGGCAGTCGAATGGTCTTGTTGATCAAACCCTGCAACTTGGCAAAGGCAATCGCAGAACCTGAGAATGAAACCGCACCAATAATCGCACCCAGTACCGCCAGCACCATCACCGTTGTTTCTGGCGCCTCTGCACCACCTGAAACTCGTACCAGTTCTACCGCCGCAATCGCCGCAGCCGCACCGCCGCCCATGCCGTTGTAGATGGCAATCATCTGTGGCATGTTGGTCATTTCAACGCGCTTGGCAGTAACATAGGCAATCGCAGAACCCATCACAATCGCCAGCACCATCCAGCCCAGGTTACCGGTGTTGTGCAATACCGCCGGATCACCAAAGGTGAACAGCGATGCAATCACCATGGCAATACCTGCCCAGACGATACCCTGACGCGCAGTCACCGGTGAACTCATCTGTTTCAGGCCGATAATGAAAACCGCAGCCGAAAGGAAGTAAACTATTTCAATAATCGTATCCATGAATTAGGACTCCTTCTTCGGCTGGAACATTTCAAGCATACGCACGGTAGCGACATAACCACCGACCGCATTACCCGCTGCCAGCATCACGCCAATAAAACCAATGAAAGTTTCCAGATTAGTTTCAGCATGTCCCATGGCCACCATGGCACCAACCAGCACGATACCGTGTACAAAGTTGGAACCCGACATTAAAGGTGTATGCAAAATCACTGGCACACGGCTAATCACCTCGTAACCGGTGAAGGCCGAGAGCATGAAAATATATAAGGCTGTAAATCCTTCGATCATTTTGTCACCTCTTCTCTGCGATAACGGTCACTCTTAACCTCACCGCTACAGGTAAGAACTGTTTTTGCGATTACTTCGTCTTCCATATCCAGGTCCAGCTCACCCTCTTCAGTAATAAAGGGTGACAATAAATTAAACAGGTTTCTGGCGTACATTTCACTGGCGTGCACCGGTGTTTGACTGGCGACATTCAATGGCCCGTGAATAGTCACGCGGCTTTCAAAATCAACAGTTTCACCCGGCTGGGTCAGCTCACAGTTACCGCCACCTTCAGAAGCCAGGTCGATAATCACGGCACCGACCTTCATATCCTCAACCATCTGTTTGCTGATAATTTTCGGTGAAGGCTTGCCTGGAATCGCCGCAGTGCTGATCACCACATCGGACATCGCAATATGCTTGGCCAGCACATCCTGCTGCTGTTGTTTTTCCTCATCGGTCAGCTCACGCGCATAACCACCTTCGCCGTCAGCACTGACACCGGTATCGATGAATTTGCCACCCAGCGATTCAACCTGCTCGCGGGTTGCGGTGCGCACATCGTAAGCTTCAACAATTGCGCCCAGACGTTTGGCGGTCGCAATTGCCTGCAAACCAGCAACGCCGACACCAATAATCAAAACTCTTGCAGGGCGAATGGTGCCCGCTGCGGTAGTCAGCATGGGGAAGAAGACACTGGCCATATCTGCGCCCATCAGCACACCTTTATAACCGGCGATTGATGCCTGTGAAGACAAGGCGTCCATAGACTGCGCACGCGTAATACGCGGCACCAGTTCCATCGCCAGTGTGGTGATATTTTTCTCGCACATTTTGTGCATCAGATCTTCATTCTTATGCGGCGCCATAAACCCGGCAACAACCGTGCCCGGCTCCATCATATCCAGCTCTTCCATGGTCGGCGGCTGCACTTTGAAAATCACGCTAGCGTTTTTATAAAGCTCCTGTGGCGTATCAACAATCTTTACGCCCTCAAAGGCTTCATCGGAAAAATGGGCTGACAGTGCTGCACCTTTTTCCATAGACACTTCAACGCCCATGGCGATTAAGCGTTTTGCAATACCCGGCTCCAGCGCAATGCGGCGCTCACCAGATAATATTTCATTGGGTACTGCCAGACGTATTGGCATGTTCCAGCTCCAGGTTATTCTTTATAAAGGGTAAAAAACTGCGCGTATATTACAGTAAGTTGATATGTGATTGTATATACCATAACACCTAAACTGTGCATATTAAGCTCAGCATTTAAGTAGTTAAGTGAGGCACTTGTGGATTAATTTCGAATCTGTCAGTCTTCGATCACGACAAATACAAACTTACAATAATGCATTGAATAAATCTAACTATACCTATCGACATGGATCTCAGGAAAAACTGGGTATTTTATTAGTCAATTTAGGTTCCCCCGAGGCACCTGAAACACACGCTGTCAGGCGTTATCTGGCCGAATTCCTCTGGGATAAACGTGTTGTTGACGCACCTCGCTGGCTCTGGTGGTTCATTCTACACGGCATTATTCTACGCACTCGCCCCGCTCGCTCTGCTGCAGCCTATAAAAAAGTATGGACAGATCAGGGCTCACCGCTCATCGCCACCGCTCGCTTACAAACCCAGGCTATCGAAAAGGCACTGATGAAAAAATTCCGTGGTGACATCATTGTTGACCTGGCCATGCGCTATGGCAGACCTTCAATCAAAGATGGTTTACACGCCCTACGTAAAGCTGGTGCGCGAAGACTACTCATACTGCCGATGTATCCTCAATATTCCGCCACAACTACTGCCTCAGTGTTTGATGAGGTCACCCACGTACTTCGTCACTGGCGCTGGTTGCCTGATTTACGCTTTATCAACCAGTATCACGATCACCCTAAATACATCAAAGCTCTGGCTAACAGCATACGTAATCACTGGGATAAAAATGGCCGTGGCGACAAACTATTATTTTCCTTCCACGGCATTCCACAACGTTATGCTGACGATGGCGACCCTTATTTCTGCCATTGCCAGAAAACCGCACGCCTGACTGCCGAAGCACTACAACTTGATGACAAAGAATGGCAGCTAGTTTTCCAGTCCCGCTTTGGCAAAGAGCCCTGGCTACAACCTTATTGTGACGAAACCCTGCAACAACTTCCGAAAGACGGCATCAAAAGCGTTGATATCATTTGCCCTGGTTTCTCTGCTGATTGCCTGGAAACACTGGAAGAAATCAATGTCGAAAATCGTGAACTATTTCTTGAAGCTGGGGGAGAACAATTCCATTACATCCCAGCACTGAATACCAGTGAAGAACACATCGATGCATTAAACGAAGTCTTAACCGCACACAGTTTTGGCTGGCCTGAGACCATGCCCAACTGGGATGCTGGTAAACGAGCCGTTGAAGACAACAAAACTCGTGAGCGCGCATTGAAGATGGGCGCGAAACAGTAAACATGTCTGACAAAATAAAAGTGGGCATCAGTCGTTGCCTGCTGGGTGATGCGGTACGTTACGACGGCCAGTCCAAACCCTGTGCAGCAATCAAAAAACTCGCTGACCACTTTGAACTCATCCCCATCTGTCCC
>JAGLQT010000273.1 GCA_023136715.1 Gammaproteobacteria bacterium
GGCGTCATTCTTCTTATTGGGGCGCTGTTTTATGCAGCTGAAAACGGCACTTTAGAGTTCGGTTATATCGGTCTGGAAGGTGTAGCCGGATGGTTGATCTTTATCGCTTTCGGCATCAAGTGTGCATTTCCAATAGCACACAACTGGCTTACTGATGCCTATCCTGAAGCCACCGTCACCGGCACCGTTTTTCTCAGTGCATTTACCACCAAAGTGGCTGTCTATGCACTAGCCCGTGCATACCCTGGCACTGAGCTGCTGGTTTATATTGGCGCGGCTATGACCTGTTTCCCTATTTTCTTTGCAGTAATCGAAAACGACCTGCGCCGAGTGTTGGCCTATAGTCTCATCAATCAGGTAGGATTTATGGTCGTTGGTATCGGTATTGGCACAGCGCTCGCCATCAATGGTGCCGTTTCACATGCGTTTAATGATGTTATCTTTAAAGGTCTGCTGTTTATGTCTATGGGCGCAGTGTTGCATATGACAGGGCGCATAAACGGTTCTGATCTGGGTGGTCTATATAAGACCATGCCCAAAACCACAATTCTGTGCATCGTCGGGGCGGCCTCTATTTCGGCTTTCCCTCTATTCAGTGGTTTCGTGAGCAAATCCATGGTGATGTCTGCCGCTCTGGAAGAAGGCTTTGACTGGATATGGTTGATGCTGTTATTTGCCTCCGCCGGTGTTTTTCATCATGCAGGTATCAAGATTCCTTATTTTGCTTTCTTCGCACACGACTCAGGCATTCGTGCAAGCGACCCACCCAACAACATGTTGTTGGCGATGTTGATTGCAGCCATTCTCTGCATTGCTATCGGTGTCTATCCTTCAGCCCTGTACTCATTGCTGCCATACGATACGGGTTACAACCCTTACGATGCAACCCATGTATTAGCACAGACCCAGTTGCTGTTCTTTTCCGCTCTGGCCTTTGTCTGGCTTAATCTTAAAGGTATGTACCCCCCTGAACTACGCTCCACTAACCTGGATTTCGACTGGTTGTACCGCCGAGTTTTCCCAACAGCGTTACAACACACATTCTCTGTAATATGGAGAATAAACGATGCGATACGCCAGGCATTTATCGTAAAACTGAATCAGTCCCTGGCTTACCTTTCCAGACGATACGAAGGTCCCAGCCGTCTGCTTTCACGCACTTATCCTGCTGGTAGTATGGTGATGTGGGTTGCAGTAATTCTTGCAACCTACTTATTGCTTAGTTTTATCCATTAAATGTTACTGACTTAAGGGTCGGCAAGGTAGCTCGGATGCAGCGTAGCGCAATCTGGGAGAACCAACTTTCAATTCTCTAGTATAAAATAGTGCTCTTAGCCAACTGAAAAAAATATTCATTGGGTTCCGTTTTACTTCGTCCAGGCTACTTGCTTCTGACTATCGTAACCGCAATGAGTTTTCATAATTTCTTTGGCTTGCCACCTGTTATTGGAATGTTGACGAGTCTGGGTTATTTGCAGTTTTTTGGTTGCTTCCTGAAGAAAACGCATAATCGTTGTATTGCTCAGCGTTGTGGTGATGAAGAAGAGGAAGCACAACTCGGAGAAGTAGTTGCCTTTGATGTGTTCAACAAAATTGCCCGTGCCGAGTGGGACACTTTATTATTCTTTTACGGTGTAGTTCTTTGTGTTGGTGGTCTGGGTTTCCTGGGTTACCTGTCGATGGTTTCTGAAATCATGTACACCGACTGGGGTGCAACCAATGCGAATATTGCAGTGGGTGTGTTGTCAGCCATCGTTGATAATATTCCAGTGATGTTTGCTGTACTCACCATGATGCCTGACATGTCTACCGGTCAGTGGTTGCTGGTAACGTTGACTGCAGGTGTTGGTGGTTCGATGTTATCGATTGGTTCAGCCGCAGGTGTTGCGCTGATGGGGCAGGCTAAAGGTAAATATACTTTCTTTGGTCACCTAAAATGGACACCAGTTATTGCGCTTGGATATGCAGCGAGTATTTATGTACATATGTGGTGGAATGAAAGTTATTTTACTTAATAAATAACTGATCAATGTTTTATTGAAAAAGCAGGACGGGTAACCATCCTGCTTTTTTTGTGGCTGAAAAATTTCAACTAATAATAACTGTTTTGATTTTTAACACGTTTTATTGTGAAGTTTGTCGCACAGGAATAATTTGTTATACCCTTACTGCCATTTACTGATGTCGTTACATTTGGCATTATTGATATGTTTTTGTTCTTGTGTAATTTCATATGTGTCGCCAACACATTTCCCAATGATTGCCCCCCAATGTGCACCATCTTTTGGTTGAACTAAAATATCTGGAATATCTTTGTTATTTTTATTTAGACAAATTCTTGTTGCAGATGCTACTGCCTCTTCGCACTGTTGTGTTGATACGCTAAAGCAATGGCGAAAATATTGGCGTGAATTGCAGAACGCAGTTGGTATTGCAGTAGACATGCCATTGAACCAATATGATTTGCTTACTTCAGTTGCATTTGCAGGTAAAGGTAATAAAAGAGCGGTTAATAATATAATTTGTACTTTCATGATGTGGTAATTCCTTTACTGAGTATGACATTCTAAATAACTGGCAAAATAAATCATAGCGTAGCGGCGCTTTATTTTGCCCATGATTATTTTATTGTTGGCATTCCTTTTTTTGCATTGATGAGACTGAATGTTTTTCTCTGTGGTGAAAAGCTCTTCATGAAAAATGCTAATTAACCAACGTTGCCCACATATCATGTTCATCCGTGTGATCAACATGAACCGTCACCAGATCACCTACCTGTAAATCGTGTGCTTCCTGAATATAAACCAGGCCATCAATATCGGGTGCATCTGCCATGCTGCGTGCTATTGCTCCCTCTTCATCGATTTCATCAACCAGTACCTGAATCTCTTTACCAATATTTCGTTTCAGGCGCTGGGCACTGATGCCAATCTGTTTTTCCATAAAACGTGCGAGGCGTTCTTCTTTAACTTCTTCTGGAATTGCTTCGCCGAGTTCATTGGCAACGGCACCTTCAACCGGTGAGTAAGTAAAACAACCAACACGATCAAGTTGGGCTTCGTCGAGAAAATCGAGTAGCTCCTGAAACTCTTCTTCGGTTTCGCCGGGGAAACCAATGATGAAGGTGCTGCGTAGTGTCAGGTCGGGACATTGTTCACGCCATTTTTTGATTCGCTCCAGCACTTTCTCGCTGGAAGCGGGACGTTTCATGGCTTTTAGAATGCGCGGGTTGGCATGTTGGAAGGGGATGTCCAGATAAGGCAGTATCTTACCTTCGTTCATTAGTGGAATAATTTCATCAACGTGCGGGTAGGGGTAAACATAATGTAAACGTATCCAGATGCCGAGTGTGCTGAGTGCTTCGCAGAGTTCGGTCATGCGGGTTTTAACCGGCATGCCGTCCCAGAATTCGGTTCTGTATTTCACGTCGATGCCGTAGGCGCTGGTGTCCTGTGAAATAACCAGTAGTTCTTTAACACCTGACTCTTTTAAACGTCTGGCTTCGTCCAGCACTTCGTTCACCGGGCGACTGACCAGCTTGCCACGCAGTGCCGGGATGATACAGAAGGTGCAACTATGGTTGCAGCCTTCGGAAATTTTCAGATAGGCATAATGCCGGGGTGTCAGTTTGACGCCCTGCGGTGGTACCAGATCCATGAATGGATCGTGTTCGGGTGGTAAATGTTCGTGCACAGCATCCATGACTTCGGCGGTGGCGTGTGGGCCACTCACTGCTAAAACCCGGGGATGGGCTTTTTGCACCACATCACCTCTGGCACCGAGACAGCCGGTGACGATGACTTTGCCGTTTTCGTTGAGTGCTTCGCCGATGGCGTCCAGTGATTCTTCGACGGCAGCATCGATAAAACCGCAGGTATTGACCACGACCAGGTCGGCATCTTCATAAGAGGGCACAATGTCGTAACCTTCTGCGCGTAACTGTGTGAGAATATGCTCC
>JAGLQT010000274.1 GCA_023136715.1 Gammaproteobacteria bacterium
ATTCTGTTTTACCAACACCGGTTGGACCGAAGAACATAAATGAACCATTAGGCTTACTTGGATCAGACAAACCAGCGCGTGAACGTCGAATTGCGTTTGATACCGCTACTACCGCTTCTTCCTGACCGACAACCTGCTTACCAATTTCCTCTTCCATACGCAGCAATTTTGCCTGCTCACCTTCCATCATTTTGCTGACAGGAATACCCGTCCAACGCGCAACAATTTCAGCAATCTCATCGCTATTTACTTTATTACGTAACAGATGATTTTCAGCTGGTTCATTTTCTTCCGCCAGTGCGACTTGTTCCAGTTGTTTTTCCAATTCAGGAATACGACCGTATTGCAATTCCGACATGCGACTCAAATCACCCGCACGGCGCGCGGTTTCCAGTTCCTGACGCGCGCGTTCGAGTTCTTCTTTGACATTGGTTGATCCCTGCACCACCAACTTTTCCGCTTTCCATTGTTCATCAAAGTCGCTGTATTCTCTTTCGAGATCAGCCAATTCTTCTTCCAATGTACTCAGGCGTTGTTTAGTAGCCTTGTCTTTATCTTTCTTCAAAGCTTCGCGTTCAATTTTTAACTGAATAATTCTGCGATCTAGTCGATCCATCACTTCCGGTTTGGAATCAATTTCCATGCGGATACGACTGGCAGCTTCATCGATTAAATCAATCGCCTTATCTGGCAACTGGCGATCGCTGATATAACGATGCGACAAGGTTGCTGCTGCAACAATCGCAGGGTCGGTGATATCAACACCATGATGCACTTCATAGCGTTCTTTTAAACCACGAAGGATGGCAACGGTGTCTTCAACACTGGGCTCATCAACCTGTACTTTCTGAAAGCGTCGCTCCAGCGCAGCATCTTTCTCAATGTACTGACGGTATTCATCCAGGGTAGTGGCACCGACACAATGCAATTCACCGCGCGCTAACGCTGGCTTGAGCATGTTGCCTGCATCCATCGCGCCTTCAGCTTTGCCGGCGCCGACCATGGTGTGCAGTTCGTCGATAAATAAAATTATCTGACCTTCCTGCTTGGAAAGATCATTCAAGACAGCTTTCAGACGTTCTTCAAATTCACCTCTGAATTTTGCACCCGCAATCAACGAGCCCATATCAAGCGACAACACACGTTTGTTTTTTATACCATCCGGCACTTCGCCGTTAATAATACGTTGCGCCAGACCTTCGACGATCGCGGTTTTACCCACACCCGGCTCACCAATGAGTACGGGGTTATTTTTAGTACGACGCTGCAACACCTGAATCGTGCGACGAATTTCTTCATCACGACCAATCACTGGATCAAGCTTGCCCTGTTGTGCACGTTCGGTCAGATCAACCGTGTATTTATCCAGCGCCTGACGTTGGTCTTCCGCATTCGGATCATCCACACTCTGGCCACCACGTACATCATCAATGGCTTTTTCTAAACTCTGTTTGTTTGCACCCGCATTACGCAGCAAATCACCCAGGCGACTTTTATCGTCAACCACAGCTAATACAAATAACTCACTGGAGATGTACTGATCTTTACGCTTCTGCGCCAGTTTGTCCGTCACATTCAACAGGCGACTCATTTCATTAGAAATTTGGATATCGCCCTGATGGCCTTCAATTTGCGCCATATGATCCAGCTCTTCAGCCAGTTTGCTGGCGAGCAAGTCAACATTAACGCCAGTACTGGATAACAAATGACGAACCGTACTGCCATCCTGTTCGAGCAGTGATGCCATCAGGTGAACAGGTTCAATAAATGCATGATCACGACCCACCGCAAGCGATTGCGCATCGGCAAGTGCATTTTGAAATTTGCTGGTTAAACGATCCATTCTCATAGGGGAGCCTCAATTAAATTTTGATATAGCATCTATGTAGGGTCAGGCGCTGATATTTCAACACCTTACAACAGGAAAATACGGATTATTCCTGCCCGGCCAACCAGATAAGACTAGCCATGCGACCAGTTTGAGCGCCATCACGACGGAAAGAATAAAAATGCTCTTCATCGGAGTAAGTACAAAACTCACCACCATATATAGAGTGGATACCCAGTTGCTGTAATTCAATTCTGGCGAGCTGGTAAATATCGCACAACCAGTGCTGATCATCGGTTTGTCTGAAAGCGATGGCGTTTTCAGGTCTCTTACTAATAAAGGCTTGATAAACATCAGCGCCGACTTCAAAATCCCCTGCGCCAATGGCGGGGCCCAGCCAGACCATGCAATCCTTGGCGGCTATTCCCGTAGCGAGGAAGCTTGAAGTGATAATGCCATTTAAGGCACCGCGCCAGCCAGCGTGCGCCACGGCCACACGGTCGCCCTGCTTATTAGTAAAAAACACCGGCAGGCAATCAGCGGTTAAAACGGCACAAACAACATTTGGACTTGATGTCCACGAAGCATCCGCCTCCGGCGGCACTAGTGGATTTTGAAAATCATCCGCCACGATCACGGTATTGCTGTGCGTTTGCTGCAACCAGATGGGCTGTGACGGCAAGTTAAAATGTTCGATCAGTCGATCACGATTGCGTTCGACTATTGAGCTGTCATCTTCTACATGCTGTGCCAGATTCAGGCTGGCGTAGGAACCAGAGCTATAACCATTTTTTCGGGTACTGGTAAACGCCTGCACTGTTTCTGGAACAGGCCAGTCAGGGCGAATGCCATCCACATTAGCCATGCTTTTCCATGTCTTCCTTCATGCCTGCAATCAGGTTCACCATATCTTCCGGCAATGGCGCTTCCCACTGTATCAGCTCGCCCGTTTCAGGGTGGTTCAAACTCAGCCTCCAGGCATGCAGCGCTTGACGCTTAAAATTTTTCAGTTGCTCAAGGAAGCTTTCATCGGCACCCGCGGGAAGACGTGAACGCCCCGCATAAACAGGGTCACCCACTACCGGATGTCGTAGATGTTGCATATGCACGCGAATCTGGTGAGTGCGTCCGGTTTCCAGCTCGACATGAAGATGGGTATAAACGCGATAACGATCTAACACTCTATAATGCGTCACCGAAGGTCGGCCATCCTCCCTCACGGTCATGCGAATACGATCATGCGCGTGACGGCCAATCGGTTGATCTACCGTACCGCCACCGGTCATGACACCATGCACCAGGGTCTGGTATTCACGATGCACATCACGCTGCTGTATCTGATTGACCAGGTATTTATGTGACGCCAGTGTTCTCGCGACGACCATCAGGCCACTAGTATCTTTATCCAAACGATGCACAATACCGGCGCGTGGCACATCGGCCAATGTCTTATCAAAAAATAACAGGGCATTTTGCAGCGTACCCTGTCGATGTCCTGCGGCGGGGTGCACGACCAGGCCAGCGGGCTTATTGACCACAATCAGCGAATCATCCTGATAAACGATGTTCAGCGGGATATCTTCGGCGACACAGACATCATCGACATCCACGGCCTTAATGTTCAATTGCAGCTGCTGGTCACCATAGACCTTGGTTTTTGGCTTGGCGGTTTGACCGTCGAGCAGAATCTGCCCTTCCAGCAACCACTGTTTTAAACGATTGCGGGAATAATCGGGAACCAGCTCGGCGAGCACGACATCCAGCCGCTGACCGGTTAACTCATCAGGAATACTAATTGTTGTTTGAATTTCAGGCATTGGGAGAGAAAATCACTGCACCACAAGGAACTTAGTTATAATGCGCTATTCTAACGGATAACGTATAACAACTGACAATATTGATCGACCAGATTATGCATAAACACAGCCTTAGCCATTTTACTCGCTCATTATTTCTATTTACAGCCATGGCAATCTCCGTCTTAACATCTGCCTGCAGTACGATGGACGTTGACCCTACCGCTGAATGGACCGCCAAAGATTTCTACGATGAAGCCAGGTCCTCACTGGATGCGGGCGAATTTCAGACCGCAATTAAAAATCTCGAAACACTGGAAGCGCGCTTTCCTTTCGACCCCTACGCTAAACAGGCGCAGCTGGATGTGGCCTATGCTTATTACAAATTTGAAGAACCTGAATCAGCCATCAGCGCCGTTGACCGCTTCATGCGACTGCACCCCAGAGATTCACACATTGATTACGCTTATTATTTGAAGGGGCTGGTCAATTTCAATCGTGGCACTGGTTTTATGGATGACTGGTTCCCACGCGACCACGCTCGCCACGATGCCTCAGTCATGCAGCATGCCTATAATGATTTTTCCACCCTGATACGCCTGTATCCCGATAGCCATTACGCGGGTGATGCTCATCAGAGAATGATTTTTTTGCTGAACAAGATGGCGCAAAAAGAAATTGAAATTGCTGAATTTTATATCGAACGTGAAACCTGGTTATCCGCCATCAATCGAGCTAAGACCGTGATTGAGCGCTATCAGGATTCGATCTGGAGTCATCGTGCTTTAGAGATCATGGTCGAAGCTTACAAAAATCTGGGGCTCAATGACCTGGCTGCCGATGCGCAGCGTGTCCTCAGCCTGAATGATTCTGACTATGAAAAACCAGCAGCTTTAGCTGAAACAGAACTGGGTGAACCACCCGCGATTGCTCGTAATCTCAACTAAATTAGCTTCGGCGGTATCCTGAGGTAATCGGGTAACGTCGGTCACGGCCAAAGGCCCGTCGTGTTATGCGCACACCGGGAGCCGCTTGGCGACGTTTATATTCATTGCGCTGCACCATACCCACCACCTGCTCCACCAGTTCACGATCCAGGCCTGTTGCGATAACATCCTCCATAGACATATCCTGCTCTACCGACAACTCTAGAATTCGATCTAATATATCGTAATCTGGCAATGAATCCTGGTCGCATTGATCCGGACGCAATTCAGCAGAAGGCGGCCGCGTTAGCACACGTTCGGGAATCACATCAGCCAGTGTATTTCGATAACGACACAGCTGGTACACTCGTGTTTTGCTGACGTCTTTCAATGGGGCAAAACCTCCTGACATATCACCATAAAGCGTGGCATAACCGACGGCCATTTCACTTTTGTTGCCCGTAGTCAGCACCATACGACCAGTCTTGTTGGAGATCGCCATCAGGATCAAACCACGACATCGAGCCTGAATATTCTCTTCGGTGGCATCCGCTTCTCGGCCCTCAAAAACGCCTTCCAGCAAATCAAGAAAAGAAGCAAACACCGATTCGATGGGGATGATGTCATATTTAACGCCCAGCTTTACCGCTTCCGCTTCAGCATCATCACGACTCATACCCGCCGTGTATTGTGAAGGCATCATCACCGCATGCACGTGCTCAGCACCCAATGCATCGACCGCAATCGCTAAGGTCAGTGCCGAATCGACGCCACCGGACAGACCAATAACAACACCGCTGAAACCATTTTTATGGACAAAATCTCGCACCCCCAAAACCAGTGCT
>JAGLQT010000275.1 GCA_023136715.1 Gammaproteobacteria bacterium
GTTCCAGATCTGGCCAGCGCTTTGCCCATGCAGGCAGCATAGCATCGGCTCCCAACAACAAGCTACTGGCAAAGGCCTGCTGCATGAACCGTCGTCGATCCATATAAATAGACTTAGGTGTTATTTCTGATGACTTTATGTCAGAGGTTTTTTTTATGATTATAGACATGCTAACTCCTGAGCTTTATTAACAGACAATAAATAATTAGAATGGTTCTATCTCTTAAAAAAAGTTTATATATGGCTGATTTAAACCATGGTTAATCTTGGTCATTATCGGCTATCATCTGATAGTCGCAGTTCAAAATGCATAGATATCAACGGAGACCCGATATGTTCAATGGAATAACACAACGCATATTGAAAATCACAATGCCCATCATCTTGATTGTAGTGTTCACCTCGATACTACCTGGTTGCACCAACGCCCCCAAGATCAAGCCAGGTACGCACAGCCTTCCTGAAATCAAGTCGATACAAGATTTACAGAACATCTCTTTATTCAGCTTCGCCATCATGAGCGACAACAAAGGTGATTCACCAAAAAATAGCCGTGAAAACTTTAAGATGGTCAAATGGATAAAGCAAAGCGATGACCAGTTTGTCATCGGCGTGGGCGATCATCTAAAACGGGGTTGGGATAACAGCTTTCTGGATATGATCAAAGAAGATCCATGGTGGAATCAGAATTTTTACCCCAATATCGCGGATGGGGAAAATGAATTTTATGGCACCTGTCAGGAAGACTGGGGCGCAGGCGGAAAGTTACTCGAAGAGTTGAATTTCTCTCATCACAGTAACGTTTCAATACGTGAAAACGGCAATGAGTATTATGCAAAAATTGCTGTTGATGAATACACTGTTCACCTAATCCAGCTTCACTATCCTGATTCTCCTAAGGATTACGAAAAATCATTTCCTGAAGACTCACGCCAGTACCTTAAAACCACGCTTCAAAGCATTGATAAAGGTCCGAAAGACATTATCATTGCTGCAGCACATTCAAGGACAGGATTCTGGATTGACATTCTGGATGAAGAGATTAAGGGTATCGTGATGGAAAAATGTGATCTTGTGCTTTCAGCTACCACGCACTACTTCCAAAGAAAAAAACTACCTGATTATAAGAATTCTGGCGCGCTACTCATAAATACAGGCTCAGTAAATTACCCTCTGCCCTTGTCTCATGGTGGATACGTGCACGTATCCGTTTTAGAAAACCCATTGAGCCTGATCGTCCAGTATATTAATGTCGAAGATGAAGATGAAATGGTACTTCAAGATACCAGACATGCGATAAGGAAAATTATAGGCGGTAAAATTTCGTTTATAGATTTTTGAAAAATAGCTAAATGGAACACGATTAATGCTATTCGTTCCTCGTCATATTCTACGGTACTATCTTATCGTTGATGAATAATCAGTATTCATAACCCATTTATCAATAAGCTCAAAAAGCTGATGATCCAGAACAGGCTTGGTTATACAGGTATCCATTCCAGCGTGAAGAAAGGTTTCCTGTTCATGAGGTAGAGCATGCGCCGTGAGTGCAATAATTGGCGTATATTTATCTGTTTTACATGCACGTAATTTTTCAGTGACTTCTATTCCGTTGAGTTCCGGCATGCGTATATCCATAAGGATCAAATCAAAGTCATTATTTAGAGCTATCTCTAATGCCTTTTGACCATCTTTAGCTTCTGTCGTTGTGATTCCACGCTGATTGAGCAAGGTAGTGATGAGCTTACGGTTAATAGCATTATCATCAGCAACTAGAACATGTAGGCCTGAATAATTATCAGCTATCTCATATAAACTATTTTCGATAGATAGTTCTGGAGCCTCATGGGATTCAATGATGGGCAAAGTAATCCAGAAGGTGGATCCATTATTATGATTATCTTTAGCTCCTATAGACCCTTGCATTAATTCAATCAGTTGTTTGGAAATAGCCAAACCAAGACCCGTTCCTGAATCAGGTTTATATATTGAATAGTTAGCCTGTGTGAATGCATCAAAAAGTTGGTTTTTTTCGATATCAGTAATACCTACTCCTGAATCGATAACTTCAATCATTAATTCATCAGAACCATTGTTACTAATTTTCTCAGCCTTTAAGACAATTGACCCTTGTTCAGTAAACTTTATAGCATTACCAATTAAGTTAGAAATAATCTGCCTAAACCTTAAAGGATCGACAATAAAATGTTCAGGCAAATCATTAGCAATAAGGCATTCAAGTTTTAATGATTTTATTTTTGCAGCCGCCGAAAATAGTCTGACAACCGTAGTCAGGCAATCACTTATATTCATAACCCCTGTCTGTAGCTCAATCTTTCCCGATTCAATACGGGAGAAATCTAGAATGTCATTTATAATGGTCAACAGGTCATTGACAGATGTATTGATAGTATTGACGAATTCGGTCTGGTTATCATCAAGGGTAGTTCTGGATAATAGGCTGGTAAAACCAATGACCCCATTCATAGGTGTGCGTATTTCATGACTCATATTAGCCAGGAAAAGACTTTTTGCCTTATTCGCCTGCTCGGCCTGTTCTTTTGCTTTAATTAAATTTTCTTCGGCTATTTTTCTGGCAGTAAAGTCCTGGCCTGTTCCTTCAATACCTATCACAACTCCATTTTTATCGAGTAGAAAATGAGCATTGGTAGACATCCAGATAGTAGAACCATTCTTGTGTCTTAAAGTAATAGGATATTGCTCAACATGACCATTGTTTCCTGCCATTGTTTGCAGGAATGGCCCGCGATCATCCGGATCAATATAAAACTCGGTGATTTCATGTCCAACTAATTCATCAGGCGTGTAGCCTAATAATGGAACAACCGAAGAAGAAACAAATTGAAGAACACCATCAGTATCAGTTCTGTAATAAGTGTCCTGAAGATTATCAAGAATACCTTTTAGCTCACGTTTGGATTCACTCAGGTTTTCTTCAATGACTTTATGTTTTTCTAATTTCTCTGCATAAATAGAATTATTATTTTTAAGACTTTTAGAAGCTCTGAACCACAGTGAGGTTGAAAAAAAAGTGGTAAGAATAAAAATAATGAGCAACACATCCAGGAATGTCATTTTATCGTCGTCCCTATTATTGTTTCTAAATGCTTCTCATAAACATCAACTATCGATGTAAATTTGAAATGCCATTATTAACGTAAACAGAGAAAACGTAAAGGGATAAAAGACAATACAGCAAGTTAAAGCTTTTATGATTTAACTTGATCACACAAGCACCTTTCTCATTAGAACAATTCCATTTAATTAACCCAACCAAACCCTGGCATTCCTAAACATCCTGATCCACGGAGAATCTTCCCCCCACTCTGATGGATGCCATGAATTCTGCACGGCACGGAAAACACGTTCTGGGTGGGGCATCATGATTGAGACACGACCATCGTCGGTTGTAAAACCGGTTAAACCTTCAGGTGAACCATTAGGATTTAAAGGGTACTGCTCCGTAGCGACGCCGTTATTATCAACATAACGTAGCATCGAATGTGCCTGTTTGCGTTGATCATCGGATTCATATTCAGCGCGACCTTCGCCATGGGCGACTGCGATAGGCATACGTGAGCCTTGCATGCCGGCTAATAGAATCGAAGGTGATTCCATGACTTCAACAGTGCTGAAACGTCCTTCAAACTGCTCAGACTGGTTACGTACAAAATGCGGCCATTGTTCGGCACCAGGAATTAAATCTTTCAAGTTGGCCATCATCTGACAGCCGTTACAAACACCCAGGCTGAATGTATCTTCACGATTAAAGTGGTCGCTGAAGATATCTCGTGCACGTGAGTTGAACAGAATAGTTTTAGCCCAGCCTTCACCTGCGCCGAGTACATCACCGTAGGAGAAGCCGCCACAGGCGACCAAACCTTTAAATTCATCAAGGCTTAAGTTGTTATTGATGATGTCACTCATGTGCACATCAATCGAATCAAAACCAGCGCGATCAAAGGCGGCGGCCATTTCGATCTGACCATTAACGCCCTGCTCTCTTAATACCGCAATTTTTGGACGTGCGCCGCTGTTGATCATGGGCGCGGCCACATCATCGCCAGGATCAAATGAAAGCGAGACATTGATACCAGCATCATCTTCTGTGATGCTGTCAAATTCCTGTTGCGCACAATCAGCGTTATCGCGAATCGATTGAATCTGGTAACTGGTTTCACTCCATGCTTTTTGCATGCTGATCAAATCAGATTCGAACACCGACTCGTTGTTGCGTGTGAAACGAATTTTCGAATCTTTTGAAATCGTACCGATTCGGTGACTGCATTCAGTCAATTGATGTTGTTCAAGTAAGGCTTCAACTTTTGAAATATTTTCAGCAGCAACCTGGATCACGCCACCTAACTCTTCATTGAACAATGAAGCAACACTATTTTCAGACAATTCATCCAGTTTGATATCAAGACCACAGTGACCAGCAAATGCCATTTCAGACAAACAGGCAAACAGGCCACCATCAGAACGATCGTGCCAGGCCAGCAACAAACCTTCTTTATTCATTT
Source organism: Gammaproteobacteria bacterium (assembly GCA_023136715.1). Classification (GTDB taxonomy): domain Bacteria; phylum Pseudomonadota; class Gammaproteobacteria; order SZUA-229; family SZUA-229; genus LH-M37. The sequence continues at coordinate 4,545 of JAGLQT010000275.1, forward strand.
TCTGGATAGCAGAAAAGAATGATTTGAACTGCTCAGTATCATCAAGGTCAGCAGGAACATCACCTACCTGTTTACAGGTTTGTGCCAGCGCTGATGCACCCAGGCGATTTTTACCGTTGCCTAAATCAATGAGCAATAATTCTGTTTCACCGGAATCGGCAATCAATTGCGGCGTTAATGTTTTGCGTACATCACTAACGGTTGAAAACGCGGTAATGATTAATGACAACGGTGCGGTAACAGCGCGTTGCTCGCCTTTTTCATCCCAGACGGTTTTCATCGACATGGAATCTTTACCGACAGGAATGGTTAAGCCCAACTTGGGACAGATATCCATGCCCACAGTTTTTACAGTTTCGTATAAGCGCGCATCTTCACCGGGATGACCTGCCGGTGCCATCCAGTTAGCAGAAAGCTTGATACCGGAAAGCTCGTCAATCGGTGCTGCCATAATATTGGTGATGGCTTCGGCAATCGCCATACGACCTGATGCAGGTGCGTCTAACAAAGCGACTGGTGTACGTTCACCGATCGCCATCGCTTCGCCGACATAGTCTTCAAAAGACGATGTAGTGACAGCGACATCGGCGACAGGCACCTGCCACGGGCCGACCATTTGATCACGCGTCACCATGCCGGTAATGCTACGGTCACCAATGGTAATCAAAAATGATTTACTGGCAACCGAAGGCAGGCGTAAAACATTAAACGCGGCTTCGTTAATATCTATATTGCTAGTGTTAAATGCTTTTTGATTAATGCGAACGGTTTTCACATCACGCAACATTTTGGGTGGCTTGCCGAGTAAAACATCTAGCGGCATGTCCACGGGGTAATTATCAAAATGATTATCGTGTACGCGTAAATCTAACTTTTCAGTTGTCTTACCAAGAATTGCATAAGGACAACGCTCGCGTTCACACAGCGCTTTAAAGTCTTCGATTTTCTCTGGATCAATCGCAATGGTGTAGCGCTCCTGCGACTCGTTGCACCAGATTTGCATCGGTGTCATGCCCGGCTCATCGTTGTGCACTTCGCGTAATTCAAAATCTGCACCACAGCCGCCATCGTGAACTAACTCGGGCAAGGCGTTAGATAAACCACCCGCACCGACATCGTGAATCGAAAGAATCGGGTTGTTATCGCCCTGCATCCAGCAACTGTCGATCACTTCCTGACAGCGGCGTTCCATTTCAGGGTTGCCGCGTTGCACCGAGGCAAAATCTAAATTCTCTGCACTGGTGCCGCTAGCCATCGATGAAGCGGCGCCGCCACCCAGACCAATCAACATCGCCGGACCACCGAGCACAACGATGGGTGTGCCGACAGGAATCTGTAATTTTTCAACGTGATCTTCACGGATGTTGCCGTAACCACCCGCCAGCATAATCGGCTTGTGGTAACCGCGAATTTCTTCGCCATCCGTACCGGGGACTTTTTCTTCAAAAGTACGGAAATAGCCCGCGATATTCGGACGACCAAATTCATTATTGAATGCGGCGGAGCCAATCGGGCCTTCTAGCATTATATCCAGCGCAGAAACGATGCGTCCAGGTTTGCCGTTATCGGTTTCCCAGGGCTGGGCAAAACCAGGAATTTTCAGGTTCGATACCGAAAAGCCACTCAAACCAACTTTGGGCTTGGAGCCACGACCGGTCGCACCTTCGTCGCGAATCTCACCACCCGCGCCAGTCGCTGCACCGGGGAACGGTGAAATTGCGGTTGGATGATTGTGCGTCTCCACCTTCATCAACAGGGCGATATGTTCCTTGTTGTAGCCGTACTGCTTGCTGTCAGCATCCACGGTGAAACGAGGTGCTGTGTGCGAAGCCATAACCGCCGAGTTATCGTGATAGGCGCTAAGTACGCCTTCAGAGTGCAATTCGTGCGTGTTGCGGATCATCTTGAACAGTGAACGATCCTGCTCTTCGCCATCGATCACCCAGTCGGCATTAAAAATCTTGTGGCGGCAATGCTCGGAGTTGGCCTGTGCAAACATCATCAACTCGGCATCGACCGGATTACGTTTAATAGAGGTGTAAAAATCAACCAGATAGTCGATTTCGTCATCAGACAGGGCCAGACCAAGCTCGGTATTGGCGCTACGCAAAGCTTCGATACCAACACTGAGAACATCGACAGTGTTACCCTGCTCGGGTGTCATATGACTAAATAAGGCTTCGGCTTCATCGTAAGAGCGTAATACCGATTCGATCATACGATCGTGCAAACAACTATCAATCGCCGCGGTGTCGGCTTCTGTTAGCATAGTGCCAGCATCACATGCCACCACGTAGGCAATGCCGCGTTCCAGTCGCAAAATCGTGTTCAGATTACAATTGTGAGCAATATCCGTAGCTTTCGAAGACCAGGGTGAAATCGTGCCCGCACGTGGTGTCACAAGGAATAAAGCGCCTTCACAGTTGTGATCCTCAATACTGGGGCCATATTGCAGCAAGCGCGCCAGAATCGTGCTTTCAGACTCATCGAGCGACTCAGCGACATCAGCAAAATGCACAAAATGCGAAGCCAGACCGGAGACCGCCGGAACCAGCGTTTTCAGCTCATCCAGCAGTTTATTTAGACGGAAATCGGATAGCGCGGGTGACCCTTGAATATGCAGCATGATGCCCTTATATATGTGAGTGTAAGCAAAGACGGAATGATAAAGCAAAGCCGCTTGAGATTAAACCACGAAGAGTGGATAAGACGTAGCAGATTGCACATTCCAGGCGTATAATCACGCCAGAGCCTTGACCAGCTCAACA
>JAGLQT010000276.1 GCA_023136715.1 Gammaproteobacteria bacterium
AGCGCGGCTGATCTGCGTTATGTTCAGGCCGTGGCGAAACAACTCGGCGAAACCATTACTGCGCCGCACAATATTATTATTGATAAATCAACCGTGCCCGTGGGTACTGCCGATAAAGTTACCGCGATTGTTAAACAGGGACTGAGCGATCGAAACCTGGACATCGAATTTGACGTGGTAAGTAATCCAGAATTTTTAAAAGAAGGCGCGGCCATCAGTGATTTTATGAAACCAGACCGCGTGGTTATTGGTGCTGATAGCGATAAAGCCAGAAAGATCATGCACGATTTATATGCACCTTTCATGCGCAGTCATGAACGCATCCTGATCATGGGTGTGCGCGGTGCAGAAATGACCAAGTACGCTTCCAACGCCATGCTCGCGACCAAAATTTCATTTATGAATGAAATGTCTGAGATTTGTGAAAAACTGGGTGTTGATGTTGAAGATGTCCGCCTGGGTATGGGTTCTGATTCACGCATTGGTTATGAATTTATTTATCCAGGCTGCGGTTATGGCGGCTCATGCTTCCCTAAAGATGTGAAAGCACTGGTGAGCATGGCGGGCGACTGTGGTGTACCTTCAGATGTATTACATGCCGTAGAACTTCGAAACCAGCGTCAAAAAGAAAGCGTCGCGATAAAAATGAAAAACTTTTACAACGGTGATGTAAAAGGCAAAACATTCGGTCTCTGGGGTCTGGCCTTTAAACCGGGTACCGATGACATGCGCGAAGCCTCATCACTTCAGATCATCAAGGACCTGGTTGATGCCGGTGCAAAAATACAGGCCTACGATCCTGTGGCATTTGAAACAGCTACTGCTGAGATCCCAAAAGAATGGTTTGATAATGGCGAGGTAGCATTTTTTGAGAACATGTACGATGCACTGGGTGATAGCGATGCACTGATTCTTGCAACAGAATGGAAGCAGTTCCAGAACCCAGATTTTGATGTAATCAAACAAAAATTAAATTCAGCGGTTATTTTTGATGGCCGCAATCAATACGATCCCGCACAGATGACAGAACTTGATTTTGTTTATTTCGGTATCGGTAGAACAAATCAAGAGTAAAGCAACATGAGTCAAAAACGAATTCTGATCACCGGTGGCGCGGGTTTTCTCGGTACAAATCTGACAGCACGATTACTCGCTGAAGGTAATTACGTTATCTGCATCGATAACTTTCTATCAGGACTGAGAGAACACATCGAAGATTTTCTCAATAACCCAAACTACGAGTTAATCGAACACGACATCATTGATCCTATTGATCTCGAAGTCGATGAAATCTATAACCTTGCTTGCGCGGGCTCGCCACCAGCCTATCAGGCCGATCCAATACACACGACCAAAACCTGTGTGCACGGAATTTTAAATATGCTGGAGCTGGCGAAAAAGAATAACGCCAAAATAATGCAGGCTTCGACCAGCGAAGTTTACGGTGACCCTGAAGTTCATCCGCAGGTTGAAACTTATCTGGGTAATGTTAACCCGAATGGTATTCGCTCCTGCTACGATGAAGGCAAACGCTGTGCAGAGTCACTTTGTTTTGATCATCAACGCATGTACGGCACCAATATTAAGATAGCGCGTATTTTCAATACTTATGGACCGCACATGGATCCTAAAGATGGTCGTGTTGTATCCAATTTCATCGTGCAGTCTATACAGGGTAAGCCACTCACCATTTATGGCGATGGCTCACAAACACGTTCTTTCTGTTACGTTGATGATCTGCTCGAAGGTTTTATCCGCCTTATGGCAAGCGATGAGTTCACCGGTCCGGTTAATCTCGGCAACCCCGGCGAGTTTACCGTTAAGGAACTGGCAGAAAAAACTTTGCAGATGATCGACCCTGAAGCAGAAATCACTTACATGCCTCTACCTGCCGACGACCCAACCAAACGCAAACCTGACATCACAGTTGCGAAAAAGGAACTCGGCTGGGAACCAACCATCGTACTTGATGAAGGCCTGAAGAAAACCATCGAATATTTCAAGAGTGTTGTTTAAATAAACAGCTATGGCAAAAATTAGCGCATGCATCATCTCTTATAACGAAGAGAAAAAAATTGAAGACTGCCTGAAAAGCCTGCTACCCATTGCTGATGAAATTATTATTGTTGATTCACTCAGCAGCGATGACACGCTAAAAATTGCCAGGAAATATACTGATAAAGTTTTCCACCAGAAATTTCTTGGCCACATCGAACAGAAAAACCTGGCCGTTGAAAAAGCCTCGCATGACTGGGTTATCAGTCTCGATTGCGACGAAAGACTCACTGATGAATTACAGCAATCGATTCTTGCTATTAAAAACCAGCTTGATGAAACAGACTCAGATGCTTACTGCATGGCGAGAAAAACATTCTATATTTACCGCTGGCTCAATCACTGCTGGTATCCCGATGTAAAAACACGTTTATTCAATAAAAACACTGCGCACTGGGGTGGCACTAATCCACACGATAGAATAATCCCTGACGGCAACAATATCGTAAAACTCAACGGTGATATTCAACACTACTCTTTCGATACTTTATCGGCACATTTACAGACCATCGACAAGTTCACCGAAATCGGCGCTGACGAACTAATCAAAAAGAACAAGAAAGTATCTATTTTTAGCCCATTCAGCCATGGCATCTGGATATTTATAAAAATTTATTTCCTAAAGCGCGGTTTTCTCGATGGCTTCGCTGGCATACTGGTTGCCATGCTTTCTTTTATGCACGTATTTCTAAAATACAGCAAAGTTATTGTTAAACGTAAAGCAAACGAGAACAGGAATTCATGAAGATACTGGTTATCAGAAATGGGCGTGTTGGTGATACCGTTATGGCAACATCTGCCATTACTGCATTACTGAACATCTATCCCGAGGCATTAATCACTATTATCGCCAGTCCTGAAGGTAGCCGTCTGTTAAAAGGCTTTCATGAGAGAGTTGAAGCCATCTGGGTTTGGAGTCGTTACGGTCTGGGGATTCAATCGAAACGAGATAAAAAGAAAATTATAAAAAAAATTGAAGACGCTAATTTCGATAAAGCATTCTGCCTGGACACCAACCCTAGTATCGCAAATCTTCTAGATACCAGCCACGCTGAAAAATATTTCCAGACTCATCTTGGTCCACCAACACATTGCGCTCGTCATTATCTTAATTTGATTGAGCAGGCATCTGGACAAAAAGTCGATGACATCCCGGTAAATCTACCTGTGCCGGAACAATCCAGCGCGCAGCTTGACGTTGAACTGAATAAAATCGGTATCGAAAAAGATGATACCGTCATCATGATGCATCCCACTTTTAGCGGCTACTCAAAACTGGGGCTGCGAAAGAGAGAAGCGCGAAAAAGAAAACTCTGGCCCGCACAGAACTATGCTGACCTGGCAAAAAGACTACTTCAATCTGATTACACAAAGAACCATCGCGTAAAAATCATTATGGCACTTCTTCCTGCCGAACAATTTCTCGGCAAAAAGATCGTCAAACTTAGTGATGGGAAAGTTCAGCTAATCGAATCCGTACCGAGCTTTGAAAGATACAAGGCACTGATTCATCGCGCTGACCTGTTTGTGTCACCCGATACCGGGCCCATGCATATCGCCGCTGCCGTCAATACACGCACCGTCGTTATGTTCTCTAACAAAGATCCCGCTGACTGCGGGCCCTATATGCCGAGCGACCGATTTAATATTCTGAGATCAGAATGCACCGATCACCCGGAAAAAGGCATTGCTGCGATCACTGTCGATGCCATGATGCTGGCCTGCGATGGTCAGCTAGAGAAAATAGAAAGCGAAAAAGCTGGCAAAGTGGATTAGTATGAAAATAATCAGTCTTTGCCTTTCTGAATCCCTCGGCGGCCTTGAGTTATACGCCTTACGTAGCGCCACCCACCTGGCCAGCAATAACTCTGTCTTATTCGTCACAGCACCTGAAGCCGTGCTCGTTGAAAGATTAAACAGCAACAATATTCAAACCAAATATTTAAAACCCAGATTTAGACCTTTTCCACTCATCAGTGCACGAAAACTGGCACAGATCATCGACGAATTTGATGCTAACGTTATACACATGCACTGGGGAAAAGACCTGCCACTGGTTTCACTGGCGATAAAGTTATCAAAGAAAAAACCAGCAATGGTTTATACGCGCCAGATGCAAATCACGCGCATGAAGACTGATTTCTATCATCGCTTTCTATACAAAGAAATGAGCCTGATGCTGGCCATTACCAACCAACTGAAAGAGCGCTGTGCCTGCATGCTAGGCAATGACACAGGCAAACGCGTCGAGACGCTGTACTACGGTGTTCCAGAGCCGGAACAGCCACTGACTACGCAGGAAATCATCAGCAAACGTGAAGGACTCGCGCTTGAAGAACATGATTTTGTCATCGGCCTGTTTGGACGACTGGAAGATCAGAAGGGACAACATTTGCTGATCAAAGCCATCGCTCAGGCCAAGCAGAAAAACATCAAACTGAAGGCCATTATCATTGGCCATGAAATGGACAAGGGCTACATAGATGTTCTCAAAAAATCAGCTGAGGATCTCGGCGTTGCATCCAATATTGTCTTCATGGACTTTATCGACAAACCACAGGAGATTATGCAAATTTGTGATTGTGTGTTACTGGCCACTTACATGGAAACCTTTGGGCTAGTACTACCCGAAGCTATGCGATGCGGTATTGCTGTTATAGGAAGCAATGCTGGTGGTGTCCCCGAGATTATTGATCACAACGAGACCGGCCTGCTGTTCGAGCCAAAAAATGTTGACGATCTTGAAAAACAAATAACCATGCTGTTTGAAGATAAGGAAAAACGACAGCGGCTTGCCATCGCAGGAAAACATAAAGCCGATACAATATTCAACAACGAGCAGCACTTTAAGCAATTACAAACCTTACTTGAGCAACAAGTCAAACACTAACAATGCCAGCAGCGCCAAAAAACATACTCATTATT
>JAGLQT010000277.1 GCA_023136715.1 Gammaproteobacteria bacterium
TGCGCTGGCTCAATTTCCGTATTTGGCAGGCGCAAACCATAGTGCCGACCTGCTTCTTCAGCATCAATCACCAGTCGCGTCATCGCTGACAGTCGGGGCTCAGTTCCAGACATGGCCAGTGTCTGCCAGTCTATCCACTGCATTTGCGGCTGACCGCCAGAGAATTCCTTGGTCACCAGTTCATCGTTACGCGCCACTGCTTTCCATGCAATCCGCCGCCATGAATCACCCGGCTGATACTTGCGCAAACCAGCATACTCTTCCAGACCTGCACCCTGTATTGCCTGATCACCTTCTTCAGTGGAATTTGAAACCAGCAATTCAGCCCTGTTGGCAGGTCTGGGATAAACCAGACACTGCATGGATAAATCAATCCATGTCCAGGCCACGAACAGGCCTGCTGGAAACTCGGTATATAAACGAAAGCGGCCTGCATCAAGAATGCCACGCTGCATGGCATCCACCTGAAAATGTAATAACGAGACTGCAGCCACTGGCACATCGACCACTTCAAATTCCTGACCATGATGAGTCACCGCAATCGAATAGCGAGCCTGTGCATCCGGGTTTTCAAGCTGCACCGCAAAGCTTGCCTTTTCGCCGGCAAACACGGGCAAACAACCACCCGCACGCAGCTGCAACCCCGCCAGATTCTTCCACGTTGAAAACAGGATCACATTACCCAGTCCAACAAGAATAAAAGTTAAAACATAACCAAGGCTCTTATCGTAATTAATCGAACCCACCAACAGCAATAACAACAACAACAAAAAAACCAGACCCGTTTTTGTCGGCAAGATATAAACTCGACTACGATCTAGTACCACCGTGCCTTTAAAAGGGCCGATACGTTTGGATATAAATTTGAACACCGGCTTTCGAGTGAAATCCGGCAGGCGAAAAAAAGATTTAAGTAAAAAATTAAAGCTCACGTGTAAAACGACATTCTGGACTAAGGAATGGGAACAGAACTGGAGATATAGGAAGCCGCTGTTTTTCCCTGATTACTTAATTCATCACTGGATACTTCAAGTCGATGATTTACCACGGCAGGCATGACCGTCTTAATATGTTCAGGCAGAACATATTCCTGGCCTTCAATTAATGCCAGTGCCCGCGCCGCATTCAACAAGGCAAGCCCACCACGTGGTGATAAACCAAACTCAAACATCGGTGAATTTCGCGTGAATTCAAGCACGGCCTGAATATAATCTAACAAAGCATCGGCGACGTGAATTTTTGCTGCCTGTTTTTGGATAGTCAGTAGTTTGCCAGCATTGAGCACTGGCTTGAGATGCTCAATCATCTGGCGACGATCTGCCCCCTGTAAAAGCTCACGTTCTGCTTTTTGATCTGGATAACCCAGATGAATCCGCATCAAAAAACGATCAAGCTGTGACTCAGGCAATGGATAGGTGCCCAGCTGATGCACGGGGTTTTGCGTTGCAATGACAAAGAAAGGTTGCGGCAGTGCACGGGTTTCACCTTCCACCGTCACCTGCTTCTCCTCCATGGCTTCCAGCAAGGCGCTTTGAGTTTTAGGCGTGGCACGATTAACTTCGTCGGCAAGAATAAAATTAGAAAATACCGGCCCCTTGTGAAACTCAAAAACGGCCTGCTCTCGATTATAAATCGCCGCACCCAGAATATCGGCGGGTAACAAATCACTGGTAAATTGTATACGTTGGAAATCCAGCCCCATAACCTGCGCGATGGTATGCGCCAGCGTAGTTTTTCCTACACCCGGAGTATCTTCTATCAACAAATGCCCTTGTGCCACCAGACAGGTTAATGCCAGGCGGATTTGATCATCCTTACCTAGAATGACCTGAGCGATGCTATTCGCAGCCTGTTTGAGTAAGCCGGTTGAGGCTTTAGCTAGATTTGAACTAGAAGTATTCATCAAGTATTCCTGATTCAGTAAATTATCTTTATCTTTTGACTGAGCGGGTGTTTATCCGTAGCATTATCGCTTCATTGCTCGCCAGGCTGTACCAGTATGGCACGCATAAAACGAATACGAGCTGGATACAACATGAAAATTATAGGCTGCATACCCAGTCGTTACGCCTCGACCCGATTGCCCGGAAAACCGCTTTGCGATATCGCGGGCAAACCCATGGTACTGCATGTTCTGGAAAGAGCCAAACAGGCGAAACAATTACACGATGTAGTGGTGCTAACTGATGATGAGCGGATTCTAAACACAATCATCGAGGCGGGTCATCACGCTGTGATGACATCGACTGAATGTCACTCCGGCACTGACCGCATCGCTGAATACATGAATCAGCATTCCGATGCTGATGTCTTCGTTAATATACAGGGCGATGAAGTTTTGCTCGACCCGGATCACATCGACAAGCTCACGGTGGATTTCATCAATCAGCAAAAACCAACTATGGGCACACTGGCGCACCATATTCACGATAAAACAATCATGAGTGATCCACACACGGTTAAGGTTGTGACCCGGCTCAATGGCAATGCGCTGTATTTCTCCAGAAGTTGCATCCCGCTCTGCCATAACGGCGACCTCCCAGAACAGGCGCTGGGGCATATCGGTGTTTACATCTATACACGTGCCACCCTGCAGGCAATCACCAGCACAGAACGTACACCACTGGAGCAAACTGAAAGCCTGGAGCAACTACGTGCACTGGAAAACGACATAGATATTCACGTCACTGTGATTGAAGACTTCCATAGCTTATCCGTGGATACACCCGCTGACCTGAAAAAGGCCCAGTCCATATTTACATCATAATTACCATGTTTTAAAAGCCCGGGAATTAAAGCTATACTTGTTATATTAGTCACTATTAGGCCGTTACCGTTAACTAATGGATACAGAGCTCACTAGAACTTTTATAACAGGCACGCAAATTTTTCAGCAAGGCGAGCCTGGTGACTGTGCCTATATTATCCAGAGCGGTGAAATCGAATTATCTATGCTCATCAACGGTAAAGAATCCGCCTTTGCCATACTGGAAACAGGAGAGCTATTCGGTGAGATGGCGCTTATCGACAACAGTTTTCGATCGGCCACTGCTATCGCAAAGACCGATGTAGAAGTATT
>JAGLQT010000278.1 GCA_023136715.1 Gammaproteobacteria bacterium
ATTCACAAACTTATTCGCAATCTTCGTCACCACGAAGCATCCCGACAATGGTTTGCTGTTTTATTCGTTTTGTTAGTTAGCTTTTTTGGCGAACCTCAACAACTACCTTTACTTATCGGCGCAGGCATTGCTGCCGTAGGCACATTGATAAGACTCTGGGCATCTGGACATGTTATGAAAAACAAAGAGCTGGCCACCGACGGTCCCTATGCTTTTGTCAGACACCCGCTCTACGTCGGCAACATCCTGCTACTCGTTGGCTTCTCCATCGCCTCCTCACTGTGGTGGTCATACGCATTAATGATTGCCCTGCTGTTTTTTTATTACCCACCTACCATTGCTTACGAAGACAATAAGCTGAAAAACTTTTTTGGTGATGCGTGGATAGAATGGAGCAATACTACTCACGCTCTAATTCCAACCTGGCCAAAACGCACGACTGATAGTGACCAGGCAAGCAGCTGGTCATTTAAGAAAAGCCTGTTTCAAAATGGCGAACCCATTATTGTTATATATCTGATTGGCTGCCTGTATTTGCTTTACAGCAACTAACAAATCCATCATTCAAAATGATTAAAGACCTGGATCAATCCAGCCTGAAGCCATGGATTGAAACCAGCTTAAGCAACGAGACAAATATACTGGCCGCTGGTTACCAGGGAAAAACACTTCTCTATAGCAACAATGATCAGCAGCTGGTGATTAAAATCCCACATGGACGTGGGTTCGTCAAACACCTACATACACGAATGCTTCGCCACGAAGCCCGTGCTTACCAACAATTAAAAGGCCTGGATGGCATCCCTGATTGTTATGGTCTCATCGACAATCAATACCTGGCACTGGAATTTATTAAAGGTGACCCGATACGCAACAAACGCCCCATCAATAACGCTAAATATTTTGAATCGCTATTCAAGCTGATCAAACAGATGCATGAAATGGGCGTGGCGCACATGGACTTAAAGAAAAAAGACAACCTGCTCGTCACTCATCATGACAAACCTTGCGTGCTGGATTTTGGTGCCGCCATCATAAGAAAAAAAGGCTTTCATCCAGTCAATCACTTTTTATATCGACTGGCGGTACGCTTTGATTACAACGCATGGGTAAAACACAAATACCACAACAATATGCACAATATTGAAAGCGCAGATAAAATCTATTATCAACGCACTTATATTGAAAGCATGGCTGCAAAAATAAAGCGACTCTTCAAACTATAAATTAAGAAAGCCGGACTTGCCTGCTAAAAAACTCAACAGTCAGGCTTAGGCAGCGCCATCATCGATCTGCTTTGTTATGGTATTCAGTCTTGCCCTGAGCTGACTATGCATAGCCGCATCAATAGCATCTGGAAATATCGTCACATTGTGCGAATCACGGCTATGCGTCTCTAAAAAATTTAGTTGTAGAAGCACGCCAGAAACATAAGACTCAGTAGAAAGCTGGAGGTCATGATAAACCTGCTCCCCTATAGTTAAATCAACCTGATTTTCTGCCTGTAAAGAAAAGTGAATATTATTTTGATGATAATCCAGGCAACGCCTGAAACTGAGCACAACACAAAGAAAAAGAATGACCTTCAGGCTTACACTGGCAAGGACTGGGTTACTTATTAATAAAATGGATAGCAGAGCAAGAATATGCACTGC
>JAGLQT010000279.1 GCA_023136715.1 Gammaproteobacteria bacterium
GACCTGGCTTTGTTGATCTGGCGCGGTGGAATTGATGTTGCAGATGACGAAGCAAGTAGCGTCAGTGATCTTGTGCTGGCATACGAGGCTGCCTCTGATCCAGTGCGTCCAGTTGAATATTACCAGGCTGCGCTGGAAAAAAGATTAAACAGCGATGATGCACTATTAAATAATTTCAATACCACAGATTTGATACCAGTGGATGCCAAATGTGCAATGGAGTTATTACAGGAAAATGCGCTTGCCGATTCCGGTGATAGTCCGTTCTCAGACAATCTGGATGCCAAGGCAGAAGCACTCCAGAACATGGTTGATAAGAAGTTACAAGAAGTAAATGAACAAGTTGAAAAGAATATAGAAATTCCAGACCAGGTTCCTGCTAAAGAACAACAGGCTATTAAAGACCAACTGGACATTAAAGAACAGTTAAGCAAATCTGGCGATCTGAAACCGGATGCAGAAACAGTAGAGCTTAATAAAAAAATGGAAGCCATATTGCCGGGTATAACATCAGGTGATCCAAAAAAATTAAACTTAAAAGAATTTTCTTTTAATAAAATTGAAGAGTTAATGGCAGTTATTGATAAATTTATGGATGGTAAGCAGGCTTTAGCAATAGAAGAATTGGAAAAAGCCAATAAAATAACTGAGGAAAAAATTGCTGATGAAATGAAAAATATGGACCATTTGCCCGATGAGGAAAAGGAGAGGATAAAAAAAATGCTTGCTGGTTTCAATGTCGAGGAAGTTCCGAAGGAAATTCCAATGGCAAGGATGAATAGCGATGAACTAGAGAAGGGCATGTCTGAATTATCACCACAACTTGCAGAGTCAATGCAACAAGTTGAGATGCTGAAAGCTATGGGTGGTGATGATGAAGCTGTTAAAAATGCTGAAAAGATGATCTCAGATGCGATGAATCAACAGCAAGCTGATATGAGTGAAATGATGCATGGTGCAGAGTCTGAATTTAAAGAATTGTATATTATGGCTGCACACGGACAGCCTCAATGCAGTTCACCGCATAAAGAGGAAATAACAACGGTTACGGAAAACTTTTTAGACAGAGTCAGAAAAAAACAGGCGGTTTCCAATATGGATTGGGCCTGTATCGATTTAAGTGGAAAGGTACTGGATGGCCTCGATTTAAGCGGTGCCTATCTGGAACAGGTTAATTTTACTAATGCCAGCTTGAAAGGCTGTAATTTTGAAGGCGCCATATTAGCACGTGCCATATTGAATAATGCGGATTGTAGTAGTGCCAATTTTGATAATGCCAATATGGGAGCAGTGATTGCGCACAGTACCATTTTTATGGCTGCACATTTTAAGGAAACCATCTTATCCAATAGTGACTTTAGTCATTCAACTTTTCATTCCAGTATACTGGAAGATGTACAGACACTTGAAATTAAGATTGATGGTGTGGACTTTACCAGTTGCAAAATGGAAAGAATGAAATTCATTGAGCTGGAATATAAAAATGCCACGTTTAAAGATGCGCTACTTAACGGATCAGTTTTTCTACAATGTAAAGTCAGTGGCTGTGATTACAGTAGTGCAATCATGCGCAACTGTGTCTGGGCAAACACGTCCATTTCCAACGGTGTTTTTGATGGCGCTGACATGACATCTACTAGCTTTTCTTCAACAGAGGGCGAGCAGGTAGTTTATGAAAATAATAGTTTTCAGGAGAGTAATCTGGAAAAAGCTAACTTCCTGGGTTTGTCTATGCCGAAATCAAATTTTCGAAAAGCCAATATCCAAAGTGCCAACTTTTCTGAAGCGGTTATTAAACAGGCTGATTTTAGCTATGCCAATGCTAAGCAGGCTTTGTTTAGAAAGGCTACCTTGACACAATGTAATTTTGATAATGCCAATATCATGGAAGGCATAATGACAAAGGCGTATCTGTCGGGAGCATCATTTAGAAATGCCAATTTGTATGCAGTCGATTTCCTGCGTTCTACCATGGGCGAAACCGATTTTTCTGGCGCCAACCTCGATAACACCATCATACGTGACTGGCAACCATCATGACGGTCGATAGCGGAAAAGAACTCTCCCGACAGGTTAAAGAGCAGGGCGAATTTTACACCAGGGAAAAGTTTTCTGACCTCGACTGCCGGAATATGGACTTTTCGGGTGGTATTTTTTCCGAGATTGAATTTAGTAATTGTGATTTTTCAGGCAGCAATCTTCGGGAAACCGCCTTTAATAATTGTGTGTTCAAGAGCAGTAAATTCTCCGGTGCCAAATTGAAGGAAACTGTTTTTGCTAACACCGACCTGAATGGAACAGATTTTGTTCAGGCAAAAATGGATTCCACTAAATTTATTGATTGTACCTGTAAGCAGTCACAATTTACAGGCTGCATGTTTGAAACGGTTATTGCTTCAAAGACTGATCTGACCGGTGCTTTATTAAATCAGGCAAATTTCAATACCAGCGTATTTGCTAACTGTGTTTTTTTGAATGCTGATTTTAGTGAATCCACCCTTGTTAAGTCGATCTTTAATGAAGGTGAATTTGCTAGCAACAATTTTGATAAAGTATCAATTCAACAAAGCTTTTTCTCAAAAGCCGATTTTAAAAATGTTGATTTTAGTAATAAGGACTTAACCCTGGTTCAGTTTTCTGAATGCTTATTAACCGGATGTGATTTTTCTTCATCTAAATTAATGCAGGCAGGATTTATGAATGCTGATCTGTCTAATTCAAAGTTTGACAATGCCAATGTTGAGAACGGAAATTTTTATGAGGCGACTTTAACTGCTGTAAGTATGACAAAAGCGAATGTTTCCAAATGCAGTATGCAAAAAGCAAAAATTAAACAGGTGAATTGCACAGGGGCAAACATGGAGATGACGCAATTGACTGATTCGATAATTCAACAATCTGTTTTTTCCGGCGTTAATTTTACCGGTGCCGACCTGTCACATGCAGTGATTCAGGATTCTGATTTTAGTAATACATACTTTAAGACTGCAAGACTGCATGAATTATACGATGAAAATACGCTATGGGATGGAAGCATCAAAATAGATGCGCAAAAACCAGACCCGGCTAAACAAAAAGCAGAACAATGGGGTAAGTAAATACTATGAAATCTACAAAAATTGTTCCACTGCAGCAGCCTGAAAGTGCTGTTGTGTATACGGCTACAGTTATATCTGTATCGAATAAACATTGTGTTATTGAATTGTCAGGAACACATTATACCGCGCAGATTATATTCAGTTGTCTGGTGCAGCCTATAAAGAATGACGTAGTAATGTGTGTTCTATCTGCAACCGGTGATTATTACATAACAGGTGTGGTTGAACGAGAGGCGTCACAGTCTATGACGGTTTCATTCCCTGAAGACGTTACCATGCAGTCACTTACCGGTTCAATGAGTTTTCTGTCGTCAGATTCTGTGACGGTTGCAGCATCTAAGAACATTAATTGCATATCAGACCAGGCACTGCATAAAAGTAATAGAGCTGTTGTTAACTATGACCAGTTAACGGCATCTGGTACTGATTTACAATCCAGTTTTTCTTCTGTTCGGCTTATCAGTGATTTTATAAATACGATGTCAAAACAGGTGTTGCAGAAATTTAAAAATTATGTGCGGCATACTGAAGAATCTGATCAAACAAAAGCAGGCAATATGACCAGGCAAGTGAAGGGGTTGTATTCAATGGATTCACAGCACACCATCTTAATAAGTAAAAAAGACACAAAGATAGACGGTGAACGTATCCACATGGGTTAAACATATGAACAATTTAATTAAAGGGGATAAATATGTTTGCTAATTGCTCATTGGCCGGTATGAATATGGCTATGCCCGATACCTGTTTGACGCCAGTACCGTCACCTGCCGGGCCGGTACCCACACCAATGCCGTATCCTAATATGGCGCAACTTGTTATGGCTATACCACCAACGGCATGCATGAAGGTCCTTATACAGTTCATGCCTGCACACAACCTGATGACCAATATTCCTTTGAGTAACGGCGATGAACCGGGTTGCATGCCTGGAGGTATTATGTCGGGCATAATTATGGGGCCTTCACGACACATGATGGGTAGTACCAAAGTTTTATATGGAGGTATGCCGGCAACACGGGCACTTATGGATACTACCATGCAGAATTTATCCAACTGTCCCGGTACAGGCAGGACGATAGTGCCATCACAAACCAAAGTAATGATAATGAGTTAATCAATTTATAGGGTGATTTATGAGTGAAGAAAATAATAACAATACTGAACAACAATATCAGGTGCACGTGTCACCAGATTTAGATTATAGCTATCGCGATGTTGCCAATATTTTTGCAGGTGCTGGAGATGTTGTCTTTGAATTTGGAAATATGCACCGTTCCATGCCCGGCAATATTACTATTGGAAATAGAGTCGTATTATCTATGGCAAATGCTATTGATCTGCAACAGAAACTGGGACAGGTCTTGGAAGAGGCGCAAAGGAAAATTCAGGAACAGTTTCAACAGCAACAGCAGCAACAAAATAAATAAGTGAAGCAATAGAGATTGTTTTTTTGATGTTTAAAATTATTTATTCTATTAGAAAAATAGCTAGCAGGCTGGTTTTATTCGGCGTGTTATTTTTTCTGACTGACAGCGTTTATTCGGCTGATGTCCCGGTCATGCCACAAATCCAGAATGAGCCGGAGCCATTTGTTTATCCTGAAATAGAAGATCAAATAACGCCTGCTGAAAAACCGGTTATAGATGATCCTTCAGCACCAAGAATGTTGCTAAAGGGGTTTGAAATCTATGGTGTCAATGATTATCCTGAACACGACATAACGCTGGAAAAAATTCAACAGTTAATTGCTGTTGAAACGGCAGCAATGATACATGAAGGAAATCAACGTTTATTTACCATGGGCATGTATGAGCGCATTGCAAATGCAATTACGCGCTATTATCGTGAACGAGGTTTCTTTCTAGCCAGGGCGTACATCCCGGAACAAAAAGTTAGTGATGGCATTGTTAAGCTGAAAGTAGCTGAAAGTTCTCTTGAACAAATCGCGTTTGATGATAATCAGTTATACGATGATGAAACCATGGGCGTTTTATTCGAGGATCTTATAGACAAGCCTGTGCATATTACTGGTGTTGAGTCTGCCTTGTATAAATTAAATGATTATCCGGGCTTAACCGCTTCCGCCATTTTTGGTCCGGGTTCAAAACCGGGTTCAGCCGCCATTGTTATGCGAACCGAAGAAACTTCTTCCATTAACTTCTTGTCATTTGATAATTATGGTTCGGCATTTACGGGTGAAAATAGGGTGTTGTTCAGACACGTAAATAATAATGTCTTTGGTAATGCTGATTCATTAATGTTCAATGTGATGGGTGGCCTGTCACCTACAAATAGTCAATATGCGGATGTGTTTTATGTTCAACCGGTATATAAGTCTTTGTTTAAAGTGGGGGGTGGTGCGAAGGTTAATTTTTTCAGCGTTGGTGAGGAGTTAGAGGATCTGGATATAAATGGGGAGTCGATAGTTATTAATGGATTTATCGATTACAACCTTGTGCATACAAGACTTGATCGCTTCTCATTAATGGCTGATTTAAGCCTGAAGTCAGCCACCAGTAAGCTGGTCGATGAAGTCAGCTCTGAAGATAAACTATCAGTTATAAGATTTGATATGGCCTATTCCGGTGTTGATCGTTGGTTGTGGCGCGCTAATCATGAATTCCTGGCTTCAATAAGTATAGGTATGGCTGGTTTTCTTGGTTCAATGGATGAGAATGGTAATGACCTTTCAAGTCGGACCGGGGAAACCCAAGGTAATGCTGGTGGTGACTTTACAAAATTTAATCTTAGCTATACACGACTGCAGCCTATTGTTAATTTGCAATCGTTACTTTTTAGATTCCAGGCGCAATTCTCATCTGATTTGTTAACTTCGCTAGAACAATATAGTCTGGGTGGTCCCTATAATGTGCGCGCATATCCTGTCGCAGAAATACTGGTCGATAATGCAATTTTTACTTCTTTTGAATATATATTGAATGCCTCACCTGAAATTGAACTGGATTGGTTAAGCACATTACAGTTATCGCTCTACTTTGATTATGCTAAAGGCGATTTGAATGATCCTTTAATTAATGAAGTTGCTACTGCAGCCTTATCTGGTTTGGGTGTAGGTATTCAAATCGAACCATTTAATAATTTTATAGCCAGAATAGATTTTTCGACAGCGCTAGGCGATGAGCCATCAGATTTGCAGTCATTACCATTTTATTTCAGCATGAAATATCGTTTTTAATTAATAGCTGGTTTAATCGTCTAATCAATGTCAGTAAAAGAAATATATGAATAAGTATAGTTGCTTTTTTCACATTTAAAAACATGGACTATAGTCATGCGACATTTTATTGAAAAAACTTTTTTATTTGTAGCGCATAAAATATTTTCTGTATCCATGGTTACAATAAGCGTTACGGCAAGTGTAGCGCAGGCAGCACCGCAGGGTGGTGTTATCGTATCTGGCGAGGGCAGTATTAGCGCTTCAACAAATACAACTAGTATTAACCAGCAAACTAGCTCCATGGTTGTGGACTGGAATAGCTTTAATGTTTCAGCTCAGGAAACCGTTAACTTCACTCAACCATCAAGTAGTTCATCAGTTCTTAATAATATATACGATCAAAATCCAAGCCAGATATTTGGAGCTATTAATTCCAATGGGCGTGTCTTCTTAAGCAACCCTAACGGCATTATTTTCGGCGCATCTTCAATTGTTAATGTTGGTGCTTTAATGGCAACGGGTTTAACCATTTCTAAAGATGATTTTATGAATGGTGATTATCTTTTTAATTCAGAAGGCTATACACCAGGCGCCATTATCAATCATGGATTACTGACTGCAGCCTCTGGTGGCAGTATCACTCTAATAGGTAGTCAGGTTATTAATGACGGGTATATCGTTGCTGACTATGGCCGCATTGATCTAGCAACAGGTAAACAGGCAGTTTTAAATTTTGATGGTGATGGTTTAATTAATATTCAGGTCAGTGATGATATTTTAACTAATCTTAGTGGTGCTCAATCATCAATAGCCAATACAGGTTCTCTACAGGCTAATGGTGGTCAGATAATATTGGATGCGCATGCGGCCAAAGGTGTCTTTACTAATGCAATCAATAATGAAGGAGTTCTAACTGCTCATCGTTTAGAAAATGTTGGTGGTGAAATTTATCTCACTGGCAACTCTGGTACAACCATTCATAGTGGAGACATTGATGCATCCGGTGAGAACGGTGATGGAGGGACGGTATTTCTATTGGGTGATAGAGTAGGTTTGTTTGACCAGGCAAACATAAATGCTTCTGGTGATACTGGTGGTGGCACGGTATTAATCGGCGGTGACTGGCAGGGTAGTGGTGATTTACAAACAGCAAGCCGTACTTATATCGGCAGTGAAACTAGCATTAAGGCGGATGCCATTAATAGCGGTGACGCAGGTAAAGTAGTGGTCTGGGCTGATGAGATTACACGTTACTACGGCAGTATTTCTGCGACAGGCGGTGCTGCATTCGGTAATGGTGGTCAGGTAGAAGTTTCTGGTAAACAGTATCTGGATTTTAATGGAGCAGTTGATCTTGCTGCTGTGAATGGAATCAGTGGAGTATTATTACTAGACCCTGACAATATAAATATTTCATTGTTCTCAACTCAAGAAGAACAAAATATTACAGGTTTTACTCCGCCTAGTAATCAAACTGAAGCATTTAATGAGGATCCTGGTCTTAGTGTTTTCAATGTGGATGTAGGAGGTAGTTTTTCTGCTGTTAACAGTGGCACAATTATATTGCAGGCAACTACAGATATAACTATTACTGATGCATGGGATGTAGCAGCATCTACAGGCGGTAGTTCTAATATCAGCATCGCTCTTGATGCTGGTAATGATATTAATGTTAACGCCGCGGTTACTACTTCAGGCAGTGGAACAATTACACTGACAGCAGATGCTGATTTCAGTGGAGGTGGTGGATCTGTATCTGATGGTAATGGAGCAATAACGATAGCGGCCACAGGTAGTTTAACCAGCGCAGGTGGCACTATCACACTGAATTCTGGCAGTGATATAGCACTGGGTGGTGCAGTTACCGCAACTGGAGGCATGGCCAATATCGATTCCACCTTGGGCGCAATTAGCGGTGCTGGCTTAG
>JAGLQT010000028.1 GCA_023136715.1 Gammaproteobacteria bacterium
CTTCGATCATTATCCAGGTTGCAACTCGTGCTACCCGATACGCCTTTGCATCTGATAACTTTGTAGCTAACCAGTAAGTAGAAACTTTTCTCGCTGCATCCTGTGCGGCTCTTAATACTTTTTTAGCATCATTATCAGAGGCAATATCACCAACTTCTGGTACAGCGGCGGTTGATTTTGCCGGTTTGCTTTTGGGCGCTGGTGCGGGAGCAGGCGCTACCTGTGCCGCAGCAGGTTCAGACTCAGGAGCACCAGTTTCAGGAGCCGCCTGTACCGGCTCTGCAGCTGGTGCGGGTGCAGATGTTTTCGCCATTTCGGCTTCAGCACTTTGTTTATAATTTTTTAATGGTCGAGATAGATCCGTCACCATGGGCGCGGCATCACCCATTTTTTCAGCTAACTCACCATCGAGTAGCCGAATATACTTCGCAGCATCAACAACGGCAGCAGCATCATTAGCCGTTGGAATTTTTTCACCCACCAAAGCACCAGCACGCTCAGCCAACCAGGTGACTGCCGTCGCTCTTGCACGCATACGCTTAGCAGGAGGGAAAAGGCAATCCCAATGCTTTTCAGCCATGTCGTTGAGAATTTTTAAACCTACAGCAAGGCCGCTGTAACCTTCATTGATGAGTAATGCCTGCGTTAAGTAGGCACCAACCAACAGGTCTTTTGACGAGTCTTTTAAAATACTAGAGGAGAGTTCAGCAACGCGTTTCCAGTCAACGGTCTCAGAACTCAGTGATTCCTGTTTCGCCAGTTCAGCTTCCAGCTCTTCAAATACCGGCTCATAACGAATATTTTCGCCACAGGGCGAAGCTTCGCTAACAGGGTTAGCCCCTATTAAGGCTAGCGCATGATCTTCTGCGCTGCTCACATTATTACCTTATCTGATCTCATATCCAATTTGATCTCATATCCAGCTCAACCAACCCAACCCAATGCTCTCACATGGTCAGTCCGGTCTAATTTTAAATTTAGTCACATTTTATTTAGTAGCCACAAAAAAAATATTGGAACTCACTTTTTCTCTGTAGATACATCACCAATTACTTATATAAAAATAATTTGGCGAAGCCCCAGCGTATAACAATGCCTTATATTTCGTCAATAAGATTTATTCATAAAACTTAAATACTTCAGCGGTGGCGGATTATGAATAAATAAAAAAATTAAACCGTGAGCCACTACTGAATTTTTAATTAAAATTACCTGACTTAAAATGACAATATTCAAACATACACAACCTCAGGTATCTCACGCAACATATAAGAATATGATTATATTCAAACTAAACTAATTTAGAATTTAAAATTCTCTACCGTCATCAAATATTATCCTCTCAGAATTTATAGCTTCAACGATTTAAATCAAATTTATACTGTTCTTAATCACGGTATTTTGTTATACATTACTTAGCTCTACAGCTACACCTGTACTTACAACAATAAAATGGATTAAAAAGGTGCAAAAATGACTGAAGAAAAAAAATACAAAAACCTTGACTGGACAATGGCACGAACAGTTATCCTTGCCATCATCATTGGGCTTATAGCAGCACTCGCCGCAAAAGCACTATTACTGGCCATTCAGTATTTCTCAATTTACCTGCACCCGATTCCACTTGATCAGTTATCCAAACAAGATGATGCTACCTTAAGCCTGATAGACATAATCAGCTTATCAGGCATGGGCCTGGTCGTCGGCCTGCTCACCTATTACCTGATGCCCAATCGTGCCAATCGCGGTTTGTCACATGTCATCGAAGACATTCACTTTAATCACGGTCAAACCGGCGTTAAAGAAGGCTTTGCTGTTGGTCTGATCAGCGCGGCATCAATTGGTGCAGGTGCCTCGGTAGGGCGATACGGTCCTGCTGTGCATATGGGCGCGGCTGCAGGCAGTGGCCTCGGTTCATTATTTAAATTACAGGAACAGGAAAAATTAACGTTAGCATGCGCTGGCATAGCCGCCGCTATCGCCGCCTCTTTTTCCGCACCCTTAGCTGCTGTTATTTTTGTGCAGGAAGTTGTACTCAGGCAATGGCGTTTATATCAATTTATTCCTACTGCAGCTGCCGCTGTTGCGGGTTCAGAGTTAGCACAATTATTGGGCGTTAACTTCAACATCCCAAGTGGTGCTGTGCCAGATATAGTTAACTCATATGAATTCCTATTTTTTGGTATTGTTGGCATAGCCTGTGGCGCTTTATCAATTGCCTTTAACCACGCCTTACCCAAAGGCGTTGCATTAGGCGCAAAAATAAAAATCGACAATCGATTAAAACCCGCCTTAGGTGGACTGGTACTGGCGATGCTTGGATTTTATTACCCTTCCATTCTGGGCCTGGGTGGATACATGACAACAGAGGCCATTGCTGGAAACATTGCATTACAGTTATGTTTGATTTTATTAGTCTTAAAATTCTTTGCGACAATTGTCAGTTTTTCATTTGGATTTAACGGCGGTGTATTTGGTCCCGCATTATTTATGGGCGCAATGCTGGGTGCAGCCATTGGTATAACCGTAGAACTTACAGGCATACCCATATCCAGCATTTCGCTTTACGCTATTGCTGGCATGGGTGCAATGGTCGCCGGTATCGTCGGTGCCGTAATGGCATCCATTATTGCCTTAATAGAAATGACGGGAAAACTATCACCCTCGCTGCCATTATTGTTTTCTGTCACCTGTGCGTATGTTGTTATCTATCTATATTCACAAAGTTCACTACTCGTCAGACAGCTAAATGGCAGAGGAAAAAATCCTTTTGTTGAAATTAAAGCACGTGACAAAAAATACGAAGGTGTTGATAACGCGTAAATAAAAATAATTGAAACCAAATAAGGCTATCATTAAATGATGGCCTTATTTGGCTCTTGTACAACCCATTCATAAACCACCTTTTTACCCATATTTCAGGTATAATTCGCCATCGATTTCTGGTGCGCTTTGGTCTGCACCTCTATCCACCGCGGTAATCCTCCCAGATTCACCTCGAAACACAAGCAAGTTTCCGCCTAGACCATCCCTAATCATATGAATTGGGTGGGCTGATCCCAAGAGAAAATCATAATATGTCATTT
>JAGLQT010000280.1 GCA_023136715.1 Gammaproteobacteria bacterium
GCCTGATATTCGTGTAAATTCATCGCTTACCTTCTTATTTTCGATTGGCCTTATTATACGGCCTTTGTGACATTCTTTATATTCGGCTCTGTATATCAGTTCTTAATATGAATGGCACGCTTATCCATCGCCAATGCGGCTTCATGAATAGACTCAGCAAGAGTAGGATGCGCAAACACGGTCATAGCAATATCTTCAGCACTAGCCTGCATTTCCATAGCAGTGACTGCCTGTGCGATTAGCTCGGATGCCTGCGCAGAGAAAATATGTACACCGAGCACACGGTCTGTTTCTTTATGCGCAATAATTTTAACCATGCCCTCAGTCGAGCCCATAGCGCGAGCTCGGCCACTAGCAGTCATTGGGAATACGCCAACATTCACGGGAGTGCCTTCAGCTTCACAGGCCTGCTCAGTTTTGCCCACCCAGGCAATTTCTGGCTGCGTATAAATCACGGAAGGAATGTGATCGTAATTGACGCTGGAGGCCTGACCGGCGATACGCTCGGCCACCATGACTCCCTCTTCAGAACCTTTGTGCGCCAGCATAGGGCCACGCACCAGATCACCAATCGCATAAATGCCAGGCACGCTGGTTTCGCAATGCTTGTTAACGTGGATGAAGGCACGTTCATCAATGGCCAGTTCCATCTCATCGCCGAACATGGTGTCGCTGTTTGGCTTGCGGCCGACAGCAACAATCAGTTTATCGAAAACCACCTGCTGTGCACCGCGGGTATCTTCGTAGGTAAGCTGCACTTCTTTATTTTTAACTGTGGCAGACAACAGGCGAGCATTGATGCGAATATCCAGCCCCTGTTTTTTATAGCTTCGAAAAGCGGCACGTGAAATTTGCTGATCAACATTTGATAAAAACTCATCCATAGCTTCGATAAGCACAACTTCTGAACCCAGGCGCGACCAGACACTGCCCAGCTCCAGGCCAATTGCACCCGCACCGATAATGCCAAGACGTTTCGGCACAGAGTCAAACTCAAGCGCTCCGGTTGAATCGACAATGTATTTCTGATCCAGTGGCGCTTGATCAAGATGCACCGATGAAGAACCGGCAGCAAGAATAATATTCTCTGCTTCCAGTGTTGCCACTATTTTCTTTTTGCCGCGTTCGCGCACTTCAACTTTCTTGCCCTGCGCCAACCTGGCGTGACCATGAACAAACTCAACCTTGTTCGCCTTAAACAGGGCTTTGATACCCTGCGTTAGTTCATTCACCACTTTATCTTTACGCGCCATCATGACTGACACGTCGACTTTAGCTTTGCCTATGCTGATACCATGTTCTTTAAATTCATTTTGTGAAACCGCGAACAAGTGCGAAGATTCCAGCAAGGCTTTAGATGGGATACAACCAACATTCAAGCAAGTACCGCCCAACGAAGATTCACCTTGATGGTTATGCCACTCATCAACGCAAGCCACACTTAAACCTAATTGTGCGCATCGAATCGCCGCCACGTATCCTGCCGGTCCAGCACCAATCACCACTACATCATATTTTTTACTCATTTCTAACCCCGCACATCAGATACCCAATAGCATTCTTGAGGGATCTTCCAGCATGTCTTTTATTGTCACCAGAAACTGCACCGCTTCACGGCCATCAATAATTCGATGATCATATGAAAGTGCCAGGTACATCATCGGTAAGACAACGACCTCACCATCAACAACCATGGCCCTTTCTTTAATAGTATGCATGCCAAGTATGGCGCTTTGCGGCGGATTAAGTATCGGCGTGGATAACATGGAACCAAACACGCCGCCGTTTGAAATAGTAAAAGTGCCGCCCGTAATTTCTTCAAGACTTAATTTATTGTCACGCGCCTTAATCGCATAATCAATAATAGTCTTTTCAATTTCTGCCATATTCATTTCTTCGGCATTGCGTACCACTGGCACCACTAAACCATTAGAACCAGATACAGCCACGCCAATATCATAATAGCCATGATAGACAATATCATTGCCATCAATAGATGCATTAACCACTGGAAATTTCTTCAACGCTTCTAACGAGGCTTTAACAAAAAACGACATAAACCCTAACTTTGTGCCGTACTCTTTTTCAAAATTCTCTTTGTACCTTGCACGCAGTTCCATCACAGGCTTCATATTCACTTCATTGAAAGTAGT